>DAOVQI010000077.1 GCA_030628785.1 Bacteroidota bacterium | reverse complement strand
TGATTATTAAAATGTAAGCAGTAGTGCGGATCATAATCAAGGATGAATGTTAGTTGTGTCTCCTTGTTACCCCAGTATCCCGAGTTATTTGCATGTAAATACCCGATAAACTCGTTGATTCCCATAAAACGGGATTGAGGATATTTATTAAAAATAGTTGCAAATTCCTCAGGTTTAGTAGTAATCCCGAAGTCATGCGCATCAGGTGGGGCAGCAACAAACAAAGGAGATTCGGGGGTACCTGAAAAATCCCATCCTATAATAACCATATCAGTACCGAGGTAACCATTTTCCCATCCAAACCAGCCAAAACCTGCTAGTCCGGCTAACTTAAATGTGTTGTTATAATATGAAACAGAAATACCTCCTCCGCCTGCACAAAACTGCAAGGGAGTAACCTCAAACTGATCAATTATCCATTCTTTAGCAGTTTTCATTCTCCAAAGTTGTTCTGCCGCGGGGATCTCTTTATGTCGACGGGTATCACCAAATTCACGATACCAACCTACTTCAGCTTTCTCCTGATCCAGGCGTGTTCCATACCAACCGGGTTCTGAAACGAGATCGGGTTGCATGTGTGTCAGTCCATGACACATCACTTCAAAAACACCAAGTTTCACACCTTTATCGAAACCACGTTTACCTGAAATATAATCTTGTTTGGTACCAAATTCATCTATAAAATTCTGTTTCCAGGTAGGTTCAAGCATATGCTTTTTATCATTCACAAAACCGGCAACGAAATTAATATTGAGTATTGCATTGTGTTCCTGTAAGGGTTTAATCAGATATTTTTCGATAACATCTTCTGTCAAATGCGGATAATGCCAATGTTCCAGATACACACTTTGTGCACCACCCGGATCATCCATAATCATTATCAGGTCATTTTCCCATGTTTTATAAAGATTGTACCCGATGGTCCATGTAATGGCCCGTCGTAAAAGTGTGCGTATATCCTGAAAATAGAACATATTATTGTGATCATTGCCTATCCATACTGCATGCGCACCAGACGTTAATACTTTCGTAGTTGCTTGCGGATAGGATCCCTGCTTAACGAGGGTGACCGTTCCATCCAAAACTTCAACCTGTTGCCGCTTCATATGGACACCACTACCATTGTTGGGGCTAATGTCAACGTCAACCTTAAATGGAGAATTAAGCCCTTTTGTCAGAAAATGGTCACTTACCACTTCCATTTCTTTGTTACTTTCCCAGCAATCGATATATTTCAACCCTAAAACAGACTGTATCTCCGGTGGAAAAATACGGTTTGACAAGGCGATAATACCAATTCCATAATCCTGAACCATTTCACGGATTATCGAATAATCAGGATGCAATAATTCATCACTTTTATTTACGTCCCAAATAATGGTGCCATATTTTGGTTTTCCATAGATGTCTAAAAATATGTAACGGTCAAGGAATTGCTGATCTAACCGGATCACATCAAAGGGAATAGCCCATGATTTAAGTAAAACCATCAAATGAAAAAAATCGACTGGTCCTGTAACTTCAGGCCTATTGTAATAACCTGAGTATTCGCCAGTTGGTTCAGATTTAGTCACCATGTAACTCGCAGGATCCTCCCATTGATCTCCAATTATTACAAGTACCCGGAAAGGTTTGAATAGTGCAGTTTCAGGATCTTTTGAGAAAGCATTGATCTCAGTAATAAATATTAATACTGAAATTGTTAAAAAAACACCCAATTTAAATTTATTTATTTTCATGATATCTCGTTTTAATGGACTTATTAAATGGTAATTATTTTTCTTTTTTACTTGATAATCTAACTTGAATTGAACCTTTCATATTTGATAATATATAAGCGGGAATTCTTATTTCAACTCGTTTCAGATTTTTAATATTTTTATCCAATTTCAATGGTGGAGGATCTAATGAAATGACTGAAACCTTTACATTTTCAGGCGAAAGAATTATTAGTTTTAACTCTTTACCATCCTGTTTAAGAATAGCACCATCTTTATCGGAAATAACATCGGCAGTGGTCATAATTGCCCAGGTAATATTCTTTGTAGAGTCTTCAACTTCAAACCGGTCTTCAATAAGAAGTGACAGGTTGCTCTCTTTAATGAATTTACGTTGAATACTTTTAAGATTCCCTGTAAAAATTTCTGTCAAGTCTATTGTAACTTCAGGTTTTTCGCCGGCTTTAAATTTTGTTATTGGAGCATAACCATTTACATTGTGGCGGGCATTATTCACTGTTATTGTACTGTGTCCCTGGTTCCCTTTAGTTAACAATGTCCATCGCTGACACTCCTGACATCTTCCCCACAAGTTAAAACCGGCTTGTTCCAATTCATTGTAATTCTGATTGCCGGGGTCAATTACCCAACGAACCCCGTTTAATTCAAAAACGAAAGTTCCGGCATCCATATTCGAATGATTAACAGATACACTGCCTCCTTTTGCTGCAAAATAAAATTGTCCGGGATCATCTTTTTCGCTACGAAAGAAAACCAATGGATTGCACCCTTCTCCATACCATTCAAGTGGTAAAACACTTGTTTTCTTTTCCTTGAACTGCGACAGCCATACCAAACCCGGCCCGGCAAATCGTCCGGCTTGTTCGGGATGTTCAAAAAATATTTTATTAAAATATAGGCCATCTCCGGTTTTTGCAGCAAACCAGGCCAGCAAAACCGATGTCGAAATCCCTCTTTTAAGGCCACAATCCGAGAAATTGAAGTAATTGCCTGATGGAGCTGAAGCTAACAATATAAAATCGGCACTTTCCATAAAAGCAGGATAGTCAGCAATCCCAAAATCCGTACCAAATGCACTTGTTAGCATGGATGATGTGAGCACTGCATAAAAAGCTCCGTATCCCCAGTAACTCGCCCCTTCAGGATAAATACCATCAGGACCATATTCTTTTAGTGGAATATTCAGCTTGTTTAGTGCCCTGCTAATTGTTTTTGCAGCCAGTTCAGGATTTTCATCAGCAATTACCAACGATGCCGCTACCATCCCCCCATGACATACCTCACTCCAATTGTTGTTTGTACTTATCCACCACATCTCTTCCCCATTTTCTATAACATAACTCGGAAGGATCCCTTTTTCTATCAGGGCTGTTTTAGAAAGTTTGACGGTCTTTTGTGGTAATACCTCCCCAACCCAGTCAATTGCCAAAGCTACCGCAAACGACATTTCGGCTACATCGAGAAAATGGGAAGGGTTCCAGTCGGTAAATTTGCAAACAGCATTTAGTTCAGCATCAATACGTTCAAGTATTTCGGGATCCTTTCCAATCCGGTAAACCATGCTTAGAACTCCCATCCGGTTAACCATTTCGCGTGAAGTACCAAGTAATCTTCGACCAATAAATTTCCTGGTCAACAAAGGCTTTTTAAGTATCTGAGCAGCTTCTATTTCCAGATAATTATAAAACGACTGTACCAGGGGATCGGTTTTTAGCCTTTTCTTCAAGTTTTTTTCTATCGATGGATTAAGAATTAATCTTGGTGAACTTTGCAATAAATGTTCTTTTAAATAGGAAACAGAAACCGGGTTTTTGAGCATTACCGAATTATCGTTTTGTGTTATCGATCCGGGGCTGATGTAATTTGTATCAGTTACCTGATTCTTTATAAATAAACGCGGACCGTAGTGTGGCAACTCTTGCCCCACTTCATAGGCACCGCAATCTGGAGCATTTCCCGTATAGCCATCATTAATATTTGGAATAAATATAGCTGCATCTTCTGCTTTGCATCCGGGCTTAAGTCTGAGGTCCGGGACTTCCCTTTCCGGTATTGGTGGAAATGTAAATTCAACATTATTGAATGTTTCTTCAATTTTTATACGTTCAATACCATGCTTTTCCACCTCTGAAAAGGGTTTTCCTCCAATTTTTGCAATGTATGGGGTTCCATATACTCCTACTGCATCATAATCAAAATCACTATGATCTCCGGGGTCGATAATATCTGCAGCATAAGGATTTCCCGCACCATAATCCCCCCAGTTATCTTCGCCTGTCGGTCCGCCAATAGCCAGGTTGTTCCTGAAGTAAGCATAATCCATGGTATCATTTCCACCGAGTCCCGCTCCAACCTTGATTACCGTATTATGTAACACTACATCACCCTGGCTGTATCTTTTCAGTTTAAAAGCCGCGTGAATCATATTGTACATTGCATTGCGTATGAAATAGGTTGGGCCTCCCAATCCCGGTTGCGAGCTGAGCCCCACGAAACAATTTGTTAACCGGTTCCGGAAGATCCGGCAATTGGAGAAACAGAAATCAGCCTCAATGCCATCATCTAATCCTCTGTAAATATCGTTGTTGTAAATATCACAACATATCTGGTTAACCACATGTTGATCTTCCATTGTTGAAATACAATCTCTGAATCCTGTAACCCTGTTATAACAGATCACATTTCCGGGTCCGGTCATTTCTATGCCTTCTCCGATGTTTATGCCGTGAGCTCCCATAGCCTTATTGGTCCATTCACAAATACCCGTTATCACATTATCGCTAATGTAACAATTTGATGCGCCGGGCCAGTGTGCGACAATACCGTAGACAGCATTGACCGTGCAACGGCGAACAACACAGTTTTCTGCACCATTCAAACATATACCAATACTCTTATCCTCCTTGTTATTTATGGTAAGTCCTTCGATAAATACCCATTTTTTATTTCTGAGATCAATGAACTGGAAAGGAGCCTTTCCTTTGCTACAAAGGTAGATTACCGGCTTATCCTTTGTGCCGCTTTTCGTATGGAGCGTATCATAATTACCAGGTTGTAGTTCAATTATTTCTGCTCTTTTGTCATATTCCGGAACCGGCCGGGTACGTGCTTCTACAATTTTTTCTGCCGAGCCGCCATCCGGATCTTCCAGTTTGAGTTTAATCTCATATCCTGTATCAGGATTAAGATCGAAAATACTTCCCGAGTGTTTATTTTTCCATGATAATTTCTCGAGCTTCACCGAGGGTAGCCGGGGTAATGGCATTCTCTCCCCCGCGGGTACCCGTCGTAATGGCATTCCCTGCTTCCATTCGGTTTTGCCTTTTTCACGGAATTGTACTGATACAATTCCGTTCTGATTGTCATCTCCCTGAATATTCCACTCAATCGCGAGATTTATAATGGTAGGATAGGGTGTGATCACTTCTCCGGGAATTGTCCGGTTCTGTGCGAAAGTTTGTGACCCGGATAAAAAAAGAACGAGTAAAAAGCTAAAAGCTTTACCCATATTTTTTCTGGAGGATTTCAAATTTAGATTGCTCATAAAACAAAATTGTATAGTAACGTAACGGAATATATTTTCGTAAATAGGATTTTGCTAAAATTACGTATATTATATACTTTTAACAAGTAAAACCAGGAGTATTCGTAAGGAAATGAAAGCTAAAATGGATTAACCTGCCGGCAGGCAGGGTCTAAGAGTCTAAGGGTCAAAAGGTCTAAGAGTATGGACACTTCTTACCTTTATCGTAACTTATATTCGTCAGACCACTGCTACTGCTAAGTTAGTAGCATAGATTTAGATTATTCTAATGATATTATGGTTTATTTGGAAGCATTAAGCATTTTAGTGGTCAGACGAATAAACAACAAGAAGTTTTAGCAATTTTACTTTAGTGGTATTATCTTATATTCATATCCAGCCAACCCGGGAGTACTCATAAGGTGTTTCTACGTAAAATTACCTTCTATGTCTTGTCAGGTAACCGTTTGCGGGGATTTTTTCATCAGGCCTGGTATCGTGTGCCCATGTTGTGGCGAATGCCGCGTGTCATGGAGACCAGTCAGACCATTGTGAGTTTTTTGCATGTAGGCGAAGGCGAATGGAGTAGAGGGTGTTGTAGTCGAGTTGCTTCTTGCCTTTGAGGGGGCCGGCAAACTCGCCATGATGTGCGCTGATGGTGACAGTGTCTGTTTTGCCTGCAACCGTTCCACTCCAGACTGTCAGGTATTGCATTTCCGGATTCATGCTGTCTAGGTCGTTGATGGATATGGGTACCTGGTTAGTCTGTGCCACCTCGATCTGCCATTCCTTCTGTTTTTGTCCTTCCTCGCCTATGAACGGGGCTTTCCGGACGGTCGGCATGACACTTATTCGCGCCGGGCCGATGGGCTGGCCGGAAAGAACCAAATCATCGTAGAAACGGGACTCGGCGCGGGGTGCGCCGCCGTTCCAGTAACAATCCCATGACATACCGTTCAGGGTCTGTTCACGATAGCCACCGGCGAGGTCTTGTTTGTAGATGTCACAGATGAGTTTGCCATCCGCCCATGCCTGTACACGGTCGGAACGATGCCCTTCGCCAAGTGTTACACCCAGCTCAAAGTGAATCCACCGGCCGATGTTTTCGGGATCATTGAGCGGGAAAGTTGTATTATAGTTTGGCATCCATTCACGCCAGACACCTGGTGCCCGGGTGTGTTGCTGGATGCTGATATGGCCGTCTGTACCTTCGATCCAGAAAAGGACGGTGTAGACGGCTTTCCATGGTGCTTTGAAACATCGCATGCGTGCCATCTTGGGAGGTAGTGTACCGCTGTCCTCCTGGGGTGTGAAGCCTTCTTCAAACTTGTGATACCAGCGTGCAAAAACGCGGGTGCGTGGCATGGTGTCCCCAACAGGGATATTGCTATCTAAATTGTTATCGCCGAAAAAATACCAGAACCAGCCTGACCCGCCGGGGTCTGCACCTTCCGGGAACTCCTCCTTCGAGATGTAGGTATTTTGTGCCGCTTTCGTGCCGCTGAAAGCGTCTGTACTGCTGATGCGCATAAGACTATCGCTGAGGCCGCCTGTATCGTGAAATTTGACATTCAGGTCATTGATGATTTCGAAGTTTTCGGTAAAGAAGACTCCGGGCGCTGTAGCAATGGGGTCATCAGCAAGGGGGATAACGCGGTCAACCTTAGGTGTTGCCGTTGTGACTGTTGTCGTGTCAGTTGACCGTGTGCAAGCAGTGAGTGTTAATGCGGCAGCTATAATAACGGTAAGAGAGGTAATTGATATCATATTAATCTCTATAGTAATGTTTACTCACCGTGTGACTTCACGTCACCCGGTGAGTAAATTAAACGGTAAATTCTATGACCAATCTCTTTTGCCATTTAAAAATCAATGATTTTATCTGACCTGAAAGATTGTTTTTAGAATAAGGGGAGAATCCATTTAAATATTTAACAATATAGTTTATATCTGTCTTGATGTATTTCTCATCAGTGACAGGCAAACTGGTTGTGATGACCTGATCTGAATCAGAACTTAGAATCAACCTTGCCGAGTCTGAAATTTCCCATCGTATTTTTGCATTGAACGTTTCATAATAAAGTTGCGCTTCAGCCCAACCGTTACCCATCTCTAATTCTCCTGTTCTAAAAGTATATGCATCGTCTCCAATCCTGAAAGTGGAAAACCCGGGATCATTTTTTGATTTATACCCTGTTAATATTAATCCGGCCTTTTTATGTGATAAATACAACATATTTTGCTGGTCCAGGGCATAATGGCTGGTAGGTCTTATTACCCGGTTTAATGCCCAAAGAGCAGATATACCGGCGGTAAAGCCATTTTTACGTACAACACCAAGAGGAAGAGTAATACGGGCTTTGCCATTGATCCGGTTTTCCGGCAGAGCACAATTTCCGGTTTCCATTAAATCCAACTCATGATAAATGACTGCTAAAGCTTCAATAGAGAGGCGGCTGAAATCCATTGACTTCAAGTTATCTACAATGAAGTACCTGCCCCGGTCGGTAAGTGAATGCACAGCCAGGCCGTAATCAATACCTTTGGCGTTGTGACAATTAGTCCGCTCATCGGCGATAGAAATCATTTTATATTGGTAATTAATAAACGACCGGTAAAAGTTTCCGGCTTTGATGAATTTTTCACGAGGATTCTTTTTCCCATCCAATACGTCATATAAACTTCCAATTGTCAGCCTGGTATATATAAGAGAGGGGCCGCCTTCATGTGCTTCGTTTGTATTCTCTTCAAAATAGCCATCCGGATGGACTGATTTGTACATGCGTTCTGCAAAATCCAGTGTTAAATCCACCCATTCCGGGTGATTGAAGATTTTTCCACAATAATATATGCCTTGCATAAATATGGCAGTGTGGTTATTTGTAGTAAGGTGTAAGTCTGTTTCTCCCGGTAAAAAGTTTTTGTTATGCTCAATTGCCAGGGGAACTTGTTCCTCGACTAATTTCAGGTACCATTGTTTTTCTTCTTTGCTTAAAACAGGCTCCATTTTTTTATATGCAAGTGCAATATGTAATAAAAGCCTGCGTAACGGAACCTCCCAGAAGTACTCTTCAATTTGTGTCCTGAAAAAATTTTGCCGGTAATAGCTTATGTTTTTCCGGATTTTCTTTATCAGAGTTAGTGCACGAGCATTGCCATTAGATACCAAAGCAGACAGAACCGAAATTCCGGAAGCCTGATAATCGTAATAACTTACTATTTTTTCTATAAACTTACTTCCTGAATTATAATTATCATCAAAGGTTTCCCGGTCATGAAGATATATTTTTTCCATTGCCGGGATGATTTCCTTTTCAATTTTTCTTTTGGTTTGATTTATAAATTCATGATTAAGTTTTAGTTGACTTTTTGCAAATACTTTATTGGTAAAGCCAAGAGTTGGCACCAGCAAACCCAACCCGGTAGCAAGAAAATCACGGCGAGATAATTGCATATGTTAATTTTAAATTTGTTATTTTATTCGGAATGTGTTTTTGTTCACCGGGTGACTCGAAGTCACCCGGTGAGTATGCTTACTGAGCTAGTCCATATTTTCCCTTTAAGTAAACATTAAAGCTGTGATCAGCAGGTATTTTCTGCTTTAGCGCAGGTGGTAATGGCCCCAGGGCTTCTTTGTAAGCACTGATCTTCAAAATCAATTCATCCACTTTTTCCGGATATTCTTTTATCAGATTATTTCTTTCGCCGGGATCATCCTTTAAATTGAAAAGCAAGGTATCATGAGCTGGTTCGCCCGGGTAGGTGTACCGTCCTTTGATCTCACCCCTCGGTAATTTGATCTTCCAGTCGCCCGAACGGAAAGCCATCAGCTTACCCAGGGACCAGTAAGCGAAATCTTCTCCTTCCCGGGGGCCTTTACCGAAGATCAAAGGTGAAATATCCTTTCCATCAATGGGACGATCAACCGGCATATCTTCACCCAATATGCTCATAAAGGTAGGGAACCAATCCATCATGGTAGCCAGGTCGTCGATAACCTCTCCTCCTTTAATTCTGGCTTTCCATTGCATAACCGTAGGTACTCTCATTCCTCCTTCGAAGGTAGTGCCCTTCCCTTCTCGTAGAATGCCTGCCAGCCCTCCCATCTCACACATCTTCAGCCAGGGTCCGTTGTCGCTGCTGAATACAATAATTGTATTATCCTCAATCTTCAGTTCCTGCAGCTTTTTAATGATCTCACCTGTACTCCAGTCGATTTCTTCTACGACATCCCCATACAGGCCATATTCTGACTCTCCCATAAAGTTTTCACTGGCATAAACAGGGACATGAGGCATATTATGAGGGAAATACAAAAAGAAAGGCTCATCTTTATGTCTTTCAATAAAATCCAGGGCTTCCCTGGTGAAGGTTTTCACCATTTGAGATTGATCCACCTTGTCATCCACCACTTCGTTACCTCTCAGATAAACCACTGCTTCCATGTCATTGCTGTAGGGTATCCCGAAATACTCGTCAAATCCTCTTTGCAGCGGAAGGAACTGTCTGTGATGTCCGAGATGCCACTTTCCCACAATTCCGGTGGCATATCCGGCTTCCTTGAGCTTTTCAGCCATGGTGATCTCTTCCACGGGCAGACCGGTCCAGCTTTCCGGAAAAAAAACATGGTGAATACCCATGCGGATAGGATATCTTCCTGTCATAAGACCAGCCCGGGAGGGACTGCATACAGGAGAAACGGAATAGAAAGAGGTAAACTTAATGCCGTTTGCAGCAATCTTGTCCAGGTTAGGGGTTTTAATTTTTGGTGCGTCAAAGCAGCTCAAATCCCCGTAACCCAGGTCATCTGCAAAAATGAATACAAAGTTCGGCTTATCAACCTTATTTTCAGATTGTTCTGAAGGATGGCAAAACTGCAATACAGGTATTGCCATTAAGACTAAAATAATGTGTTTTAACTTCATTTTGATTAATTTGAAGACAAATAAGAACATAGCTTTGCAAAGTAATTAAAAAGGTTAATACTATTCAAATGAAACTACTAAATTTGAATGATTGTGGAATAAGGCTGAGGTTCACCCCGTGAAATAATTTTGCGAGCAAAATTGCTCGCCCTGTGGAATTGCTTCGCTCCAACTTTTGTTGGATTCCACAGGGC
>DAOVQI010000402.1 GCA_030628785.1 Bacteroidota bacterium | reverse complement strand
TAGGAATAGTCGTATCTTTACTACCCACCGATGAATATCGGGATCAGTCAAATACTAATATCTACAAGATCAAATTGGCCAATTCAACAAAATATGCCAATACGCCTTTGATGAAGCAGTACAACAGCATCAAGGCCAAACATCCGGATGCTATATTGCTTTTCAGGGTAGGAGATTTTTATGAAACCTTTGGTGAGGATGCCATAAAAGCCTCCGAAATTCTTGGTATAACCCTTACCCGTCGAGCCAATGGTGTTGCATCATTTGTCGAACTTGCAGGGTTCCCGTATCATGCTATCGATACGTATTTACCAAAGTTAGTCAGGGCAGGTCAGAGGGTCGCGATCTGTGAACAACTGGAAGATCCAAAGCTGACAAAGAAAATTGTAAAACGGGGTATTACCGAATTGGTCACTCCGGGTGTTTCGCTTAATGATAATGTTTTAAATCACAAGGAGAATAATTTTGTTGCCGGTGTTTACATTGATAAAAGAATTGCGGGAGTTGCTTTTCTGGACATTTCCACCGGTGAGTTTTTAACGGCAGAGGGAAGTTTTGAATATGTCGATCAGTTGCTGAACAATTTCCAACCCAAAGAAGTATTATTGGAGAAAAGCCGGCAGCAGGAATTCCAGGAAATTTTTGGAACAAAATTCTATACCTATAAACTGGATGACTGGATCTTTACCGAGCAATCGGCACAAGACCGGTTATTAAAACATTTTGAAACATCTTCATTAAAAGGGTTTGGAGTACAAGGACTTCAGTATGGAATAATCGCTGCCGGAGCCATTTTGCAATATCTTGACATTACCCAGCATGATCATTTACAACACATTACAAAAATAAGCCGGATCGAGGAGGATCGTTATGTATGGTTAGACAAATTTACCATCCGGAATCTGGAACTCTTCCTTTCATTAAATGAGGGTGCCAGAACCTTAATTGAAATTGTCGACCAAACCATCTCACCAATGGGAGCCCGGATGTTGAAACGGTGGATATCGTTGCCACTGAAAGACATTCAGCCCATAAACGACCGGCTTGATATCGTAGATTTTTTTTGTAAAAATTCGGAATTCAGAGAAAGTATTATTAACCAGGTTAAGTTGATCGGTGATCTGGAAAGGATCATCTCGAAAGTTGCACTTAGCCGGATAAACCCCCGTGAGATTGTACAATTAAAACGTGCCTTGTACGCCCTTGAGCCCATAAAAAAGGCATGTGCTGAAAGCAAATTACAACCACTTAAGAAGATTGGCGAACAGCTGACACTGTGCGAAAGCATAAGGGAAAAGATAGAGAAGGAAATTAATCCTGATCCGCCAATTCAGGTAAATAAAGGTCATGTTTTTGCCGAAGGAGTATCAAAGGAACTGGACGAATTACGTGAAATCCTGTATTCCGGAAAAGATTACCTGGTGCAACTGCAACAGCGTGAAATTGAACGAACCGGAATACCTTCACTCAAAGTTGGCTTTAACAGTGTATTTGGTTATTATATCGAAGTAAGGAATACACATAAGGATAAAGTTCCTGATGAATGGATCAGGAAACAAACCCTGGTCAGTGCAGAACGATATATTACGGAAGAACTGAAGGAGTATGAAACCAAAATATTGGGAGCGGAAGAAAAGATCCTTGAACTTGAGACAAACCTGTTCAATGATCTGGTTTTGAGTTTAATCGATTATATCCCGGCTATTCAACTGGATGCCTCCATAATTGCAAGGCTTGATTGCCTCTTGTCCTTTGCAACCCTGGCGATTGAAAACAAATATGTCCGGCCTGTTCTTATCGATTCGGATATAATCGATATAAAACAAGGTCGTCATCCGGTGATTGAGAAACAACTTCCTATCGATGAGAGTTATATTCCCAATGATGTTTACCTCGACAATAAAAAACAGCAGATCATTATTCTTACAGGTCCTAATATGTCGGGGAAATCAGCGTTGTTGCGCCAAACCGCGTTGATTGTCCTGTTGGCGCAAATTGGGAGCTACGTGCCGGCAGAGTCGGCACAGATTGGGATTGTCGACAAGATCTTCACCAGGGTGGGAGCATCTGATAATATTTCCCTTGGAGAATCGACCTTTATGGTTGAAATGAATGAAGCTGCGAGTATTTTGAATAATCTTTCGCCAAGAAGCCTGTTACTCCTGGATGAAATCGGCCGGGGTACCAGTACATATGATGGAATTTCCATAGCCTGGGCAATGGTGGAATTTATCCACGAACACCCAGTTGCCAGTGCCAAAACCCTCTTTGCGACCCATTATCATGAATTGAATGAGATGGAAGCTTCTTTTTCCAGGGTGAAAAATTATAACGTATCAATAAAAGAAATAAACAACAAGATTATTTTTCTCAGAAAACTTAAGCCTGGTGGCAGCGAGCATAGTTTTGGTATTCATGTTGCACAGATGGCCGGAATGCCAAAAAGTGTGGTAAACCGGGCTAATGAAATTCTGAAAGAACTGGAGCAATCACACATGAAGCAAGATTTATCCAAATCCGTTTCCGACCTGGCCGATCACCGTGAAGGATTGCAATTAAGTTTTTTCCAGCTGGATGATCCTGTGCTGAAACAAATAAGGGACGAATTGCTGGATATTGACATTAATAATCTAACCCCAATTGAGGCTTTAAATAAACTCAATGAGATTAAGAAATATTTGAAATAATTTAATGTATCGGAATTTACTCTCCGCCAGCTGGCGGATCATGAGATCACCCCGCCCAGGCGGGGCTAAGTTCAAAAATTTCCCTTATCATGTGGGTGATTCCGTAGAGATTAAAAAAATCCAAAGTTCAAAATCCCAAGTTCAAAATAAATTCCAAACCCCAAATCCCAAGTTCAAAACTATTGCTTTGAAAAGCAGGATTAACTTCTTT
>DAOVQI010000389.1 GCA_030628785.1 Bacteroidota bacterium | reverse complement strand
GGGTAGAACCTCCTACCAATAACACTTCATCAATATCAGAAGGTGCCATGCCGGCATCTTTAAGCGCTTTCTTACAAGGTTCTGTGACTTCCTTAATATATTTATCAATAAGTTTCTCGAAATGAGCCCTGGTTAAGGTTTTTACAAGGTGCTTGGGGATCCCGTCAACCGGCATAATGTAAGGCAGGTTTATTTCTGTACTCGTAGCGCTTGATAATTCAATTTTAGCTTTTTCGGCAGCCTCTCTCAACCTTTGCATTGCCATTGGATCTTTTCTCAGATCAATGTTTTCATCTTTTTTAAACTCTTCAGCTAACCAGTCAATTAAAGTCTGATCAAAATCATCCCCACCCAGATGAGTATTGCCGTTGGTCGATTTAACCTCGAATACACCATCACCAAGTTCAAGGATTGATATATCAAAGGTTCCACCACCCAGGTCGAAAACAGCAATTTTTAAATCTTTGGTTTTCTTATCCAATCCATAGGCTAGTGAAGCAGCAGTTGGCTCATTGATGATCCGTTTTACTTTCAAACCTGCGATTTCACCGGCTTCTTTCGTTGCTTGCCGCTGAGAATCATTAAAATAGGCAGGTACCGTAATAACAGCCTCAGTTACCTCCTGACCCAGGTAATCTTCAGCCGTTTTTTTCATTTTCTGAAGTATCATTGCAGAAATTTCCTGCGGTGAAAACTTGCGGTTGTCAATTTTAACCCTGGGAGTATCATTATCTCCTTTAATTACATTGTAAGTAACACGGTCAATATCAATCGATAAGGAGGAATAAGGTTCACCCATGAATCGTTTAATTGAGTAAACAGTCTTTGTAGGGTTGGTAATAGCCTGACGTTTTGCCGGATCACCAACTTTCCTTTCTCCGTTTTTAATAAAAGCCACCATGGATGGTGTTGTTCTTTTACCTTCACTGTTGGGGATGACAACAGGCTCATTCACCTCCATGACAGCCACACAAGAATTGGTGGTTCCTAAATCAATTCCAATAATCTTACTCATAATTATATATCTGTTAAGTTATTTTTCAGTTTTTCAATTTGTTTCATTTAATCAATGATTGTGCCAGAATAATTTTCTTAAGTCGTCTGAACAGTAGTAGTGTGATTTGTAATCTATGATATGAAGGTTTTGATCAAATCTGCAAACGCAAGTAACACAGGGGAATACAGGCAATTATTAAGTTTATAAACAGAAACAAAACAATAATTTTCACTCTGTTATTACATTTTTACTCGCCCAAACATCGTTAAAATTCAATATTTTTTCACAAGACAGACGTGACAAAAAGACAGAAACAAGCGGCATAACTGGTAACATGCAACTTGCAACTTAAAATACTTTTTTCTTATAACAAATTTGTAATTTTGTCACCTTAACCCAAATTTTATATTATGGCAATTCATAAAACAGTAAGAAGGGTAACAACCCATGTATTATATGAAATGAAACTCAGGGGTGAAAAAATTGCAATGCTAACCGGTTATGATTATTCCATGGCAAGGATACTGGATGAGGCCAAAATTGATATCATACTGGTTGGCGATTCTGCTTCAAATGTCATGGCAGGACATAGCAGTACATTACCGATTACCTTGAATGAAATGATATATCATGCCACTTCGGTTGTCAGAGCAGTAAAACGGGCATTAGTAATTGTCGATCTGCCCTTTGGTACCTACCAGGGGAATTCGATGAAGGCATTATCATCTGCAATACGGATTATGAAAGAGACAGGAGCTCATGGAGTAAAATTGGAAGGTGGTAAGGAAATTATTGAATCCGTTGCCAGAATTCTTTCAGCCGGAATTCCGGTTATGGGACATCTGGGATTAACACCTCAATCCATTCATAAATTTGGCACATACGTTGTTCGTGCAACAGATGAAGATGAAGCTGACAAATTGATCGAAGATGCACACCTTCTCGAAGAGGTAGGATGTTTTGCCATTGTTTTGGAAAAGATACCTGCAAAACTTGCATCCAAAGTGGCGAGGGAAGTTAAAACTCCGGTCATCGGTATCGGTGCCGGGAAAGATGTGGACGGACAGGTTCTTGTACTACATGATATGCTTGGTATTACACAGGAATTCTCGCCGAGGTTCCTGAGACGCTACCACAACCTTTACCAGGAAATTAAAGGAGCCGTAAAAACATACATCGAAGATGTCAGAAGCCTTAACTTCCCAAATGAGAAAGAACAATACTGAAGGTTGGTACAATGGAAATTCTATACGAAGACAATCACATTATTGCACTGAATAAGAAAGTCTCAGAACTTGTCCAGGGAGATAAAACAGGGGATATTTCCCTGGATATACAAGTAAAAGACTATTTAAAAAAAAAATACCATAAACAGGGAAATGTTTTTCTCGGAGTGGTTCACCGGCTCGACAGACCGGCAAGTGGTGTGTTGTTGTTTGCACGTACCGGCAAAGCACTTACCCGGTTGAATGATTTATTCAGGAACAATGAAATAAATAAGAAATATTGGGCAATCGTAAAGAACAAACCCTCCTCTCGGAGCGGATTGCTAACCCATTATCTGGTCAGGAATCAGGATCAAAACAAATCTTACGCTTATGACAAGCTTGTTCCTAATTCGAAAGAAGCAAGATTGAAGTACGAAATACATGCCAGATCAGACCGGTATTTTTTACTTGAGATAGACCTTTACACCGGAAGACATCATCAGATCAGGTGCCAGCTCTCGAAAATAAATTGCCCGGTAAAAGGGGATTTGAAGTACGGATACGAACGATCAAATACGGATTCAGGCATAAGCCTTCATGCAAGGGAAATCCAGTTTATCCATCCTGTAAAAAAGGAGCCCCTCCATATCATTGCCCCGGTCCCGGATGAGAGATTATGGAAAATTTTTGAAGATAAAATGATTAATAACTAGTAGAGCGTTTCTTAATTAATATGGCAATAAAAAAACATTAAACAGAAATTTAATTAATCTAATTAAGCTAATTGACCTAATTCCTAAATAAATTCCAAACCCCAAATCCCAAGTTCAAAACTATTGCTTTGAAAAGCAGGATTAACTTCTTTTCCTAAATAACAACAATCGCTCACTTAAGTTGCAGGGTTTTTTCCTTTCTGCCATGTTTAG
>DAOVQI010000139.1 GCA_030628785.1 Bacteroidota bacterium | reverse complement strand
TTTTTTCGTTTAATTTCTTTACTTTTGTTTTCCATGAGGTTCCTTATTTTAATTAATAGTTTTTGTTATCAGAAAACAATATTAATAAAATCTTAAGGAACCTCTCTTTTAAAAATTTCAACTAACTTTTATACGATACCCAAGCAATTAACTTATAACTTATAACTTATAACTTATAACAGTTAACATATTACTTACAACCTCACAACCTGTAAAAGATTCCCATCACATCTCTGCATCCTTTTCGGCAAAAATATCGGTCAGGGTTTGTTTCCATCTGTCAAAGAATCTTCCTTTTTCACTGGTTTCATCTTTCTTCTTCCCTGTTACCTTACTATCTTCCTGTTCGATATTTTCTAACCTGTTCTTATGTTCCATATATTCATAACCTTTCAAGATCAAACCAATGCTTGTTGAAAACATCGGTTGATTGATCTCCTCGCTAACATCACTAACAAGATGTTCATTCGGGTAACCAATTCTTACATCCAATCCTGTTTTAAACTTAACCAACTGTGGCAAATGCCTGAGAAGTGCACCGCCGCCTGTCAGTACTATTCCGGCAGCCAGTTTGTCATAATATCCTGAATTTTCAACTTCAAAAGTCACAGCATCGATAATCTCCTCCATCCTGGATTGAATAATATATGCAAGGCTTTTAAATGAAATTTCCTTGGGTTCCCTTCCACTGATTCCCGGGATGGTAACCACCTTATCGTCAGGGGCAATATCACCCAACGCAGACCCAAACTGTATTTTTAGCGATTCTGCCTGCCGGTGGAGGATTGCACACCCTTCTTTAATATCTTTGGTAACAACATTACCACCGAATGGAATTACCGCTGTATGCCTGATGATATTATCATAATATACCGCAACATCCGTTGTCCCTCCACCAATATCGACCATGATAACCCCGGCTTCTTTCTCGTCATCGGTCAGGACCGCTTCTGCTGAAGCGAGTGGTTCCATTATCAGCTCATTAATTTCCAGTCCTACACGATTTATACACTTCCCAATATTTTTTGCTGAAGCCACCTGTCCAATAACAATATGAAAATTAGCTTCCAAACGAGTTCCTGACATTCCAACAGGATTTTTCACTCCTGTTTCATTATCCACAATAAAGTTCTGAGGTAAAATATGGATAATCTCCTCTCCTACACCAATAGGGATTTTGTACATATCATCAATTAATTTGATAATGTCATCCTGTGTAATTTCCTCTTCTGAAGAATCACGGTTAATATATCCGCGGTTTCGCATACTTCGGATGTGTTGCCCGGCAATACCAACATATATGTCAGAAAATTTAATTCCCGAACGTAGCTGGACATCTTCCACGGTTGTTTGAATAGCATGGACCGTCTCCTCAATATTCAAAACCACCCCACGTTTAACCCCTTTTGAAAGAGCTTTGCTTAAACTGAGGATTTCAAGCTTTCCGTTTTCGTTTTTCGTGCCGATAATAGCAACAATTTTGGTTGTTCCAATATCTACTGCTGCAACATATTGGTTATTGTTGTTCATGGTTTTTGGTTTTTAGTTTTATCTTTTTCCTTTTATCTTTTATCTTGTTCCTAACCATCACCTCAACTTACACACCACCTGTCCTTTATACTTCAGATTTATGGTTTTATATTTATTCCAGCCTTCCCGGCTAAATCCTTTTTCATAGATTGCATATAGTTTGTTGAACTTTTCTTTATAACCATCAAATTCGCCAAAATAAATTATATGGGCTCCCACTCTTGGAATAAGTTCATATTCTCCGTTTTTATCTACATAGATTTGTTGGATCTGTGCATGCCAGAATTTATGATTGCTGATAAATTCAGCAAGCTGAAACAATTCCATAATAGTTCCCTCTTCTCCGGTTTCCTTAATGTTGGTTGCTGTTTTGGATTTGAATGGTTCATTAATAAATCCATTAGCCACTAAAACACGTGACGTAAATTTGTCTGAAAGGGGTATTATTTCTCCTTCACTGTCGATATAATAGTTCTGCCTATTCCGGTAGAATATCCTTAAAATCGGTTTTCGTTGCACAACATCGATATTTAATGCGCCATCAATGGTTTTATAAATTTCAGCACTTTTAATGGAAGGAATAGCATTCAGCAAGTTTTCCATTTTATCTGTATTTATTCCTTCAACGGGATACCCCAGTATTTTCTTTTGCCTGGCCTGAATTACAGACAGAATATCTTCCTCGGTAACAAATCCCTGTTCTAATGAATCAAGGATGTTTACACGAATAAGTTTACATGGCAGGTTGTGGGATTTGTCATCGATAAATCCCAAAACAACAACCAGATAAGAGATTGTAAGAATTGAAATGATTATGTTTTTGACTTTTCTCATTGGTATGGATCAAGCCCAATGGTTTTTATTTAACAATATACTTTTTATAGGATCCACAAGTTTATCAATATCCCCGGCTCCCAGTGTAATCAGTATTTCAAAATTTTTATTTCTGATTAGATCAAGCAGTTTGTTTTTTTTACAAATCGTTTTATTCTGCAACTTCATTTTATCAAAAATGATCTTTGAACTAACCCCTTCAATAGGCATTTCACGAGCCGGATAAATATCAAGTAAAATAAGTTCATCCAATTCGTCCAAACTCGCTGCAAAGTCACCGGCAAGATACATTGTCCTTGAATACAAATGAGGCTGAAATATTCCGCAAATTTTTTTCCCGGGAAAGAGTTCCCGCACCGAATGTATACATGATTTCAATTCCTTGGGGTGATGAGCATAATCGTCGATATAAATTAAGTTGTCCGTCTTGATCTGAAAATCAAACCTTCGTTTAACGCCATTAAAATATAACAAAGCTTTTCGTATGGTTTCAGGCGGAACTTTTAATACCCATGCCACACCCGCTGCAGCAACGGCGTTTTCAACATTCATTAAACCCGGAAATCCGAAGTGTACTTTTTCGATGGTTTTCCCTGGAGTAACGATATCAAAAACATATAAACCATCTTTTATAGCCAGATTGCGTACATAAAAATCTGCTTCTCCTTCAAGGGAATACGTGTACTGTTCTAATTCATGCCTTTTAAAACCGTTAAAATCCAGTCCTTCCCTGATTACAAGCTTTCCTCCTTCCCGGATTTGGTTTGCAAATTGTTTAAAGGACTCTTTCAGGGTTTTCTTATCCCCGTATATATCCAGGTGATCAGCATCTATTGAAGTAATAACGGCCAGGTAAGGAAACAACTGTAAAAATGAACGGTCGAATTCATCGGCTTCCAAAACAACAAAATCACTTTTACCCAAAAGAAAATTGGTGTTGTAATTCTTCGAAATACCACCCAGGAATGCCGTACAATCCAAATCTGATTGTTTCAAGATATGTGCTATAATGGCGGATACGGTTGTTTTACCATGTGTGCCTGCTATCGCAATTCCTTTCGTGTCTTTTGTAATCAAGCCCAGAACTTCTGAGCGTTTCATAATGTCATAGTTGTGTTTCCTGAAATACATTAATTCAGAATGGTTTTCCGGAATTGCTGGTGTATATATCACAAGTGTTTCGTTCTTGTTTTTCCTGTTTTTAAAATTCCCGGGGATTTGTCGTATATTGTCTGCGAAATGAATGTCACAGTTTTCATGTTTCAGCTCATCTGTTAAAAAGGTTGAAGTCCGGTCATATCCGGCCACATCAAATCCTCCGGCAATAAAATACCGGGCAAGGGCGCTCATTCCTATACCCCCGATACCTATGAAATACATCCTATCTTTTTTGGTCAAATCCATTTATTTGCTCACTATGTTATTCGCTACCCACATGCAGGCGCACAATCCCGCTCATGAGGTTTTCGCTCTCAAGTTCGCTCAAACGTTCGTTCGTGTCATTAGCTCATCCGCCAGCTGGCGGATTCGCGTCATTCGATAGTCATTCACTTGCTCCGCTCGTGTAATTTGCTCACTTCGTTCGCGTCATTAAGTAGTAATTCACTTGCTACGCTCGCTGTTATGTTGATATACTTTAAATTCTTCTAACTTCACTCTATTAAATTTTTATTAAAACAAGATTATCTGGTTAACAAGTATAAACATCAAACCTTAACAAACCTCTGTAAAGAACTCCTAATTACAACTTAATTACTACTGAATTACTATTGAATAACCACTTAATTACTTTTATCTTTTATAGCCAGTTTAATAATTTCTTCCGCAATTCTTTCCGCTGAATTTTTCAATGCCAGCTTCTTAATATTTTCCGACAGGATTTTTTTTTCTTTTTCATGATGAATTAATTCAAGCGCTCGCTTCATTAATTTCTCCACTGCATCGGAATCTTTAATAATGATTGCAGCATTTTTTTTCACCAGTGCCATCGCATTTCTGGTCTGATGATCTTCTGCAACGTTTGGTGAAGGCACAAGTATCGAGGGTTTACCTACAAGGCATAACTCTGATACAGTACCTGCTCCTGCTCTTGATACCACAACATCGGCAGCTGCATATGCAAAATCCATTTTTGTTATAAAATCATATACTTTCAAATTACCCTTTTTATACTCTTTCGTTTTGTTTAGCGCTTCCTTGTAATAAAATTTTCCTGTTTGCCATACAATCTGGGCATTACTTCGTTCTATTTGTTCCAGTTGATACCATACACTTTCATTAATAGTCCGGGCACCTCCACTACCCCCAAGAAATAAAATCACCGGGAAATCTTTACTCAATCCAAAAAATTGCAAGGCTGCCTCCTTTTTACTTTGCAAATGATCAAGATCCTGTCGTACAGGATTTCCTGTTAGGATAATTTTTTCCTTTGGAAAATATTTCTCCATTCCTGCATATGCCACGCAGATTTTTCCTGTTTTTTTCGACAAAAGTTTATTCGTAATCCCGGCATATGAATTTTGTTCCTGAATAAGTGTTGGGATATCCAGGCTATTTGCAACCTTCAACGTAGGCCCGCTGGCAAATCCACCAACTCCAACCACTACATCAGGCTGGAAATCCTTTATTATTATTTTTGCTTTTCTCAAGCTTTTCAATAATCGAAGAAAGAAGTTAAAGATCCTGAATGAAAATTTACGATCAAACCCAATTACCGGAAGAGCTGTAATTTCATAACCCGCTTCAGGAACTTTTTTCATTTCCATTTTATTTTCCGCCCCGACAAAAAGTATTTTGATACCCTGATCCAATTCCTTTAAGGCATTAGCGATAGAAATAGCCGGAAAGATATGACCGCCAGTTCCGCCGCCGCTAATGATTATTTTCATCTTATGTTGTGACCGGTTCTGCATCCATTTGATCTTTTTCAATTCCCCTGCTAACACTTAAAATGATACCAAAAGCAATACTGGTAAAGAGCAGACTGGATCCGCCCATACTTACCAGAGGGAGCGTTTGACCTGTGACCGGAAACAGATTGACAGCCACAGCCATATTTACCATTGCCTGAAAGACAATGGTAATAACTAATCCTATTGCAAGAAATGCCGGAAAAGTCCGGGTACTTTTTTTAACAATTACACCCGCCCTGAATAATAAAAAAAGATAAGCAAACAGTATTGGCAACCCACCAAATATCAATCCGTATTCTTCAATAATAATCGCAAAAATAAAATCGGAATAAGGATTTGGTAAAAAATTTCTCTGAACACTTTTACCAGGTTTTTTTCCGAATAATCCTCCTGTTGCTATAGCTATTTTTGATTGTTTAACCTGATAATTTTCTTTACTTTCGCCACTTATGTAATCTTCAATTCTATTTTTCCAGGTACTTATTCTTCCTTCTCTGTCTATTAAAAGGGCTCCTCCGATAAAAAGTGAAACAACCAAAACACCAATTCCCGCGAAGGCAAAAAGATGTTTAATACTGATTCGGCCGATAAACATTAAAATGATGGAGGTGCCGAACAAGATCAAAGCCGTGGAAAGGTTTGCCGGCAGGATGAGCACGCAAACAAGAATCACAGGAACCATAATTGGAACAAAGGCTTCCTTATAGCTTTTTATTACCTGCTGTTTCAGGGAAAGAGCCCTTGCGATATACATGATCAGGGCTAATTTTGCAAAATCTGAAGTTTGAATTGTAAATCCAAGTCCCGGGAGTGTCAACCACCTTGAAGCCTGGTTAAAGCTTGTTCCTGCCAACAAGGTTACAAATAATAATGGGATAACAATATAAAGGAAAACCTGGGAAAGGCGGGAATAATACTTATACGGTATCAAATGGATTATAAAAATAATCAATATTCCAACAAAAAGGATTACGCTATGTCTTATCAGATAATAGGTTGTGTTACCTCCCATTCGCTGGTAAGCCAGCGTACCGGTTGAACTGTAAACGGCAAGAATGGAGAAAATAGATAAAATAAAAATTACCGCCCAAATGATCCGGTCTCCTTTAACATATTTCCCAAATCTTTCTCTCATATTTATAGTTCCCTTACTGCCTGTTTAAACTGACGTCCGCGATCTTCATAATTTTCAAACAAATCAAAACTGGCACACGCCGGTGATAATAAAACAGTATCACCCTTTTTTCCTAAATAATAAGCCGTCTTTACTGCTTCGGCCATTGAATTGGTATCCACAATGGTTTCAACAGCTTCGGAAAAAGCCTTATGTATTTTTAAATTATCTTTTCCAAGACATATGATAGCCTTAACTTTTCCCTTTACCAGGCCCATTAGGCCTGAATAGTCATTCCCTTTATCTATACCGCCAACAATCCAGATTATTTTTCCAGACATGCTTTCCAAAGCATACCAGGTAGAATTTATATTAGTAGCCTTCGAATCGTTAATAAACTGGATTCCATAAACTTTTATTACAGGCTCCAGCCTGTGCTCAACACCCTGAAAATCACTGAGGCTTTCCCTGATGATTTCCTTTCGGATATTCAAAACATTACCTGCTATTGCAGCAGCCATTGAATTGTAAGTATTATGTTTTCCTGCTAAGGCTAGATCGTGTATTGACATGGCAAATTTTTTGTTTTTATATATTACTTGTATTTGATCTTTATTTATGAAAGCGGCTTGATTTTCTTTCTTTCTAATTGAGAAAGGAAGAGTAGCTGCTTGTAGTTTTCTCTTTTTCAATTCATCAAGAATAATTTCATCATCGGAGCAATAAATAAAAAAATCATTCTCTCCCTGATTCCGGATAATCCTGAACTTCGATTCAACATATTGGCTCATCTCGTAACCATACCGGTCTAAATGATCCGGAGTAATATTCAGCAGAATGGCAATTTCTGCTTTAAAATCATACATTCCGTCGAGTTGAAAACTGCTTAATTCGATAACTAAATAATCAAAATCATTTTCGGCTATTTGCAACGCCAGGCTTCTTCCCACATTCCCGGCTATTCCCACGTTTAAACCCGCTTTTTTCATCATGTGGCAGATAAGGAAAGTAGTTGTTGTTTTTCCGTTACTACCTGTGATACATACTTTTCGTGCGTTGCAATAGCGACCGGCAAACTCAATTTCAGAAATCACCTTAATACCCTTGTTTTTAACCCATGCTATTATGGGGGCATTTTCCGGAATACCCGGGCTTTTCACTATTTCAGTTGCGTTAAGGATCAGATGTTCAGAATGTTTTCCTTCTTCCCAATCTATACCGTGCTTGTATAGAACGCTTTTATATTTTTCCTTAATCTGTTCAATCTCGCTGATAAAAACTTCCAACCCTTTTTTCTTCGCCAATACAGCTGCTCCAACTCCGCTCTCTCCTGCACCTAATATGACTAGTCTATTCTTCATTAACAATTGACTTTTTGTAACTACTTAGAGTTTGTCCATAAACTAAAAATGCTTGCTTACGTATGAAATTCCAAACCACAAATAACAAAAAACAAATAAATTCGAAATATCAATGATCAAATGTTCAAAACAGCTTTGAATATTGTTCCGAAAGCTTTCGGAATTCGGTCATTGAGATTTACCTGCCCTGTGAAATACGAAGTAATTTTTGCAAAGC
>DAOVQI010000076.1 GCA_030628785.1 Bacteroidota bacterium | reverse complement strand
CACCTTTTTTTCATTCAATCCTGGAATTAATGATGTACTTAATTTTGCAAAATGTGGTGCCACCGGTAACGCTTCTCCCGATTTACTTCTATCCCGGATTGCAAAAAATGATTTAACACCTTTAGATATTTTTAGTAATGAGCTACCTGAAAATATTGATACCTTATTAAATATTTCAGATACAAAAGGAGTTGTTATGAATATACCAAACGTAACAGAGTTCCCTTTTTTCAGTAAAATGCCCACTCACTGTTTACAAATAACCGATGATGAATATGATTCCCTGGCTTATTACTTTAGAGATTTTAATCAAGCTGTCGAGCTCCATAATAATAATTCACCGGATGAAGAAAAAAGACCTTTTATTCATTTTATAGGTGGGTATTTAGTATCTCCGCCACAACCTCTTCTTATTGAAGATAAAGGTTTACCTGATGCTTATTATCCGGATGGAAGCCCATTACCCAAAATCAGGCTTATTAGCCCTGGTGAAAGGGTTTTATTCAATATGCCTACAGAACAAGTTGCATTTTTTGGTTTTGGCTCTATTGAACCTGTCCCTGACAAATATATTCTTACAATTGTTGAGATTAATAAAATTGAAGAAAGGATCATTTCATATAATAACATTATACAACAAATTGTTAACAGTAATTCAGACAGGCTTGCCCTTGTGGATCTCTTTACAGTTTATCATGAATTGTATTTATCAAAGGAGTTAGAAGAAACAGGGGCAAATGAAAATCCTTATAAAATTTATGCAAATGGTATACCTATAGATTTTGGATACGAAATTAATGGAGGAATTTTTTCTTTAGATGGAATATATCCAAATCCCAGAGGTAACGCTTTTATTGCAAAAAAAATTATTGAAGTAATTAATGATCGATTTAATTCGAGCATACCAAAAGTAAGTATCAATAATTTTAGAGGAAATACCATTGAACCGGAATAATTTGTTCTGTTCCTTAACGATTTTATCCATGTAAATAAATTGAATGTTAAAAGAAAAATTACGGCTAATCAAGATTTATAATAGAATTCTTTATGTAGAATGAGACTTTTTATAATAGCTTTTTGTTTTGAATTATTTATTTGCCATATAAATCCACTATATTCCCTGGCACAGTCCGGGATCGCTGTTTCTGGTATAGTTATAAATGGCAAAGATAGAGTGCCTTTAGAAGGTGTTAAGATCCACTTTAAAGGGACGTCAAGCTTTGTTTTTACAAACTCTGATGGGAATTTTATTATAACCGGTAATCTTACTCCTCCAAGAATTTTACAATTTTCAATATCCGGGTATCAAACCAAAGAAATTACAATCAACCATACATTTCTTTTTGAAACGGAAGTTACTATGGATCCTTTGGGAATTTCTGTTTCCGGTAAAATCATTTCCTCAAAAGATGACTCTTCACTGCCAGGCGTAAGCATTCTGGTAAAAGGGACTCATCTTGGAAGTGCGTCAGATTCAGAAGGTCGATTTGCTTTGAATTTTCAAAACCACAAACAACCGATTATTCTTCAATTTTCAATGATGGGCTTTAAGAAAAGGGAGATTAATGTAACGGATGAATTATTTAGGGAAGTTGAAGTGATTATGGATGAAAATCCTATCTGGGCTGAGGAAATTATTATCACAGCTCTTAAAGTAGATAGAAAAATTTTTACGGCTTCAAAAACAATAGAAAAATTACATATTCAAAATATACTTGAAATACCTGTAGCCAGTACCTATGATGTCATTGCCAACTTGAAAAGTATTTTTGAAGCTACACAAAGTTTACAATTTAAATCGTATAACGTAAGAGGGTTTAATTCTACTGGTAATACAAGATTCTTACAATTAATTGATGGGATTGATAACCAAGCCCCAGGTTTTAATTTTCCAATTGGCAATATTGCAGGAATTACAGATTTGGATCTGGAAAGTTATGAGATCTTACCTGGACCTTCCACAGTCCAATATGGACCAAATGCATTAAATGGTATGTTATTGATAAATAGTAAGAGTCCTTTTGAATACCAGGGTTTAAGTATCTCTTCAAGCATTAAGGCTAATCATATAGGTTTTGGCAGAAAGAAAATGTTTGAATTTAATCTAAAACCGATATTAGATTTTGGACTGAGGTATGCAAAAGTAATTAATAACAAGTTTGCATATAAGATAAGCGCATCATATATGAATGCTGAAGATTGGCATGCCAATGATACGACTAATATTAATCTAGGCAGCATCCGGTTTGAGGAAGATCCGGGGTATGACGGATTGAATCGATATGGGGATGAAATTACTGCGGAACTCCCGTTAGGGCAAAATAATACATTGATTACGGTGGCAAGAAGCGGATATAATGAGGAAAATCTAATCGACTACGATATTTATAATTTTAAAATAAATGGAGCAATTCACTATCGGTTTAAACCCAAACTAACTGCAATTTTTTCAGGCAACTATGGAATTGGAACTACTGTTTATACTGGTGACAACAGAGTTTTGTTGGATAATTTTGGCATCTTACAGGGTAAGGCAGAAATAAAAGGTGAAAATTTTTTTCTTAGAGGTTACAACACTAACCAATTCTCAGGGGATTCGTATGATACTCGTTTTTTAGCAATTCATTTAAACCGATCCTGGAAGAGTGATGAAGATTGGTTTAGGCACTATTTATTGGCATATAATGGTTGGTCTGCGTTAGGTTTGGAAGGCGGAAGTGATTTTGAAGCCAGACGATTTGCGGACTCAAATTTTGGCAATAGCAACAGTAGGGCTGAGCCCGGGTCTTCGGAATTTGAAAGAGAAAAATCCAGAATAATAAATAAATCAGGATTCAAGGAAGGAGCAAAAATTGTAAATAATTCAGCCTTATATCATATAGAGGGTAATTATAAACTCAATAATCTTTTTGGATTAATAAATACACATATTGGTGGTAATTTCAGGTATTATGATTTAGAATCCAATGGAACACTATTCGCTGATACAACCTCAAATGACATAACAAATTTTGAATACGGTTTTTATACTCTGTTTAATGCTGATTTTTTAAACCAAACTTTAAAATTAAGTAGTTCAATCAGATACGATAGGAATGAAAATTTCACTGGTAACATTTCACCTGGCATTTCAGCGGCCCTTATAATAAATAAAAACCAGACTTTACGAATGTCCTTTATGTCAGGTGTCCGTAATCCGAACATTAAGGAACAGTTTATTAAACAAGATCTTGGCTATATAAGAATTATTGGTGGTTATCCGGAGTATCAATCATCCCTAATGCTCCAGGGGAACTCTTTTTTTCAAAAAAATGTAGAATTGTTTCAATATGCCGTACGAAAAACATTACAAGATAATGGGTATGATATAAATTATGCACAATATTCAAATTTGAATATTTTAGAGAATGGTATTTTAGATGAAAATGATTTAAAGCAACTGGTATCGGAAAAAATAAGAACATTTGAATTAGGTTATAAACAGTTATTCTCACAAAAAGTGTTTATCAATTTTGCATATTTTCATAATTTATATGAAAACTTTATAGGAATAGCCAGGGTAGTTAAAACAAACACCAGTCCTGGGATTGATCTTTATGCCGCTGCATTACAAACCGGTATCTCCTCACAAAACCAGGTTTATCATTTATATACTAATTCCAAGGAAAAGGTAACTGTTCAAGGTCTTTCCACTGAAATAAAGGCAACTTTTCCTGATGGTAGTATTCTTGATATTAATGGAACCTGGACGAAGTTACAAACTGATATTAAAGATCCGGTTATTCCAGGTTTTAACACTCCGGAATATAAAATAAGTGCTTCGTATTTGCATCGTCAAGTATTCAAAAATGTTGGTTTTAGTGCCATTTGGAGATGGCAAAGTCCCTTTGATTGGGAAAGTTCCTTTGGAGATGGGGAAATAAAGGGAATAAATATATTTGATATACAATTTAGTTATATGCTCGAACGGTATGATGCATTATTAAATGTTGGGGTGACTAATTTCTTTAACATTGGTTATATAAATAATTTTGGTGGTCCTGAAATCGGATCATTAATTTATGCTTCAATCAGGCTGGATCTGCAAGGTCTGTTCCCCTCATACACCAGAACAAATAATCAATAAAATCAAATTCAAAAAGTTTGTATATCGATTAAAATTTATATTTTTGCAGTCCGAAAGTTGAAAACATGTAAAAAAGCGAAGAATGTACGCAATTGTCGATATGGCTGGTCAACAGTTTAAGGTTGAAAAAGACCAAAAGATTTATGTTCACCGCCTCGGTGGGGAAGAAGGTGATAAGGTTGAATTTGATAAGGTATTATTAATCGAAAACGATGGGAAAGTGCTTGTCGGGGCACCGGTTATCAAAGGCGCCATGGTATCAGGGAAAATTATTGCCCATCTTAAAGATGATAAAGTCAAGGTTTTTAAAAAGAAAAGAAGGAAAGGCTATAAAGTGTTGCGTGGTCATCGGCAATATTTGTCCCAGGTCCTGATTGAATCAATAGTGGAAAAGGGAGCAATCAAAACAGAAGTAAAAAAGAAGGAAACTCCTAAAGTTCAGGTGAAGGAAAAGCCTGTTGCAAAAAAACCTGAAGCCATCATTAAAGAAACCCCGAAAAAAAAACCCGTAAAGAAAACCACCGTAAAAAAAGCAACATCTGAGAAAAAACCTGAAACAAAAGCAACCGTAAAAACGGCGGATATGAAGAAGCCGGCAACTAAGAAAGTCGAAGTTAAAAAATCAACAACCGCCAAAAAGCCCACAACAAAAAAGACAACATCAGGAAAAACGGAAACTAAAAAGGCCACAGCAAAAAAACCTTCATCAGAAGCAAAAAAGACAACAGCAAAAATTGAAGGAACAAAAAAAACATCTTCGTCAAAGAAGACTGGGAAATAAGAGTTTTGGTGACTAATCAGTAAGCTGAGATTAAAAGAAACAGAATGTTAGGAAATGTTATATGTTAGAAGTTAAAAGTTAACTGTTATATATTAATTATTTAAAAGTTCAAATTTCAAGATCACGAAAGAAAATTATTTCCTATAACTTATAACTTATAACATAAAAACAGAGATTATTGAAAACTGAATAATTAAGAATTTTGAAATAACCCTAAATATTTAGAAAAATGGCACACAAAAAAGGAGCAGGGAGTTCGAGAAACGGAAGAGAATCAGAAAGTAAACGATTGGGTATAAAATTGTATGGCGGTCAGCGTGCCAAAGCCGGCAATATCATTGTAAGGCAAAGAGGCACCAAACATCATCCCGGAAAAAATGTAGGCATAGGGAAAGACCATACCCTGTTTGCACTCATTGATGGCCAGGTGAATTTCCGAAAGAAACAAAACAACAAATCATACGTATCGGTTCTTCCCCTGACTAATTAGTGTTTGTCTACAGAGCCTAATAAAATTAAGTTATTCCAAATAGCATTCTTCTCCTGATTTATTTGTCCTTTAATTAAAGACAAAAATTTCAGGTTTTTTTTTCTTATACAACTATCTTACTTTTATCTTTTTACTTTTGTCCCTATGAAACAGCAACTTCGTTGCTCCTGCTTTGCAGGGTTTCACAGGGTAAACCTTAGCCTTTTATAAGATAAGTTTTATTACATACACATAACTTATTGTAAATCAATAAACAATTTTAAAATACCAATACGTTTAAATATGCTTAGCCTTAAATTTATCCGGGAGAACAAACAAAAAATCATTGAACGGCTTGCAGTAAAAAACTTCGATGCCAAAAAGATCATTGAAAATATCCTGGAATTAGATGATAAACGAAGATCCACCCAGAAAGACCTGGATGATAAACAAGCGGAAATCAATACTATTTCGAAAGAGGTTGGTAATTTTTTTAAACTAGGCAAAATAGATGAGGCTGATATAGCTAAACAAAAAACAACCGAACTCAAGGAATCGGTAAAAGCAATTAGCCAAAATTTAAAGGAAATTGAACATTCCATCATCGATTTCCTGGTACAAGTACCAAACATTCCACATGAGTTAGTGCCAAAAGGAAAAGCCGAGAAAGATAATGTTCTTGTACGGTCTGGAGGGCAAAAGCCCGTTTTACCGGAAGGGGCAGTACCTCACTGGGATCTTGCTAAGAAATATGACATCATCGATTTTGAGCTCGGGAATAAACTAACCGGTGCCGGCTTCCCTGTTTATAAAAATAAGGGCGCAAAATTGCAAAGAGCACTGATCAATTTCTTTTTGGATGAAGCCATAAAAGGCGGGTACCAGGAAGTGATACCTCCTCTTATGGTAAATGAGGACTCCGCTTTCGGAACAGGACAACTACCCGATAAGGAAGGACAAATGTACCATATACCTTCTGACAATTATTACCTTATCCCTACCGCAGAAGTGCCGGTAACCAATATGTACCGTAATGTTATTTTGAGTGCGGAGGATCTCCCGGTAAAAATCACGGCTTATACTCCCTGTTTCAGAAGGGAAGCAGGATCCTGGGGTAAAGATGTAAGAGGGTTAAACAGGTTACATCAGTTTGACAAGGTTGAAATTGTTCAAATTCAACATCCCGAAAGATCGTATGAAACTCTCGAAAAAATGAACCGGCATGTCGAAAGCCTGATCCAAAAATTAGATCTTCCTTACCGCATTCAAATCCTTTGCGGGGGGGATATCTCTTTCACTGCTTCACTTACATATGATTTCGAAGTATTTGCCGCTGCACAAACTAAATGGTTGGAGGTTAGTTCCGTCTCTAACTTCGAGTCGTTTCAGGCTAATCGTCTTAAACTAAGATTTAAGGAAAAAGGAGATAAGAAAACCAGGCTTCCCCACACCTTAAATGGCAGTGCGCTGGCTCTACCAAGAATTATAGCAGCATTGCTGGAAAATAACCAAACTCCGGCGGGAATTAAAATCCCTGAAATCTTAATTAATTATACAGGATTTGAGATAATCAACTGACACACCCCTCCCATAGGGAATCTAAATGGAAAATCAAACAAAAGCATATTGGTATGCAGGGTTTGCAATTTTTTTCTGGTCCACCGTTGCATCCGCGTTTAAAATTTCCCTCAGATACCTGGATTTTCTGCAACTTTTATTGTTCGCATCAATCACTTCACTTGTCGTCCTCTTTTTCATAATTCTTTCACAAAACAACCTGAAGCTCCTCTTCTCGGTAACCATCAAAGATTTAGGAAAATCAATGTTTCTCGGATTCCTGAATCCTTACTTGTATTACATCATTCTTTTTAAAGCATATTCCCTTTTGCCGGCACAGGTCGCACAACCCCTCAATATGGTCTGGCCGATTGTACTGGTTTTTTTATCCATACCCTTGTTAAAACATAAAGTAAGCAAAAGAAGCATATTGACTCTGCTAATCAGTTTTATCGGGGTTTATTTTATTTCTTCCCAGGGCAATTTACTGGAATTGGGAAGATCAAATCCTTTGGGTGTTGCTTTGGCGGTTGGAAGTTCGCTTGTCTGGTCGCTTTTCTGGATATTTAATGTAAAAGACAAGAGGCAGGATGAAGTGAAGTTGTTTCTGAACTTTTTCTTTGCAGTGATCTTTATTTTCCTGACAAACCTGTTGCTTAATAATATTGTTATACCTGATATAAAGGGTATCCTTTCTTCCGTTTATGTTGGGTTATTCGAAATGGGCATAACTTTTGTATTATGGCTAAAGGCTTTGAAGTATACTAAATCATCCGACAGGATCAGTAACTTTGTTTTTCTGGCTCCTTTCGTTTCTTTAATTTTTATTCACATTTTTGTAGGAGAAACAATATACTATACAACCATAGTTGGATTAATTTTAATTGTCGGGGGAATATTTTTCCAAAAATTGCGTTAAAAGGAAATATGAATACACTACATAAATTCAATAAATATCTGATCCTCATTCTATTTGGGATTATACTGGCTCTTCTACCTGCATGTAAAAAGGATGATGTTCAACCTGATGATCTTCAACCTGATGATCCTAAGATACTGGCCAGGAATGAATTCTATGAACTCATGAAGGAATGGTACTTTTGGTATGATAAGATGCCTGATGTGGATGTTGAGGATTATGATACTCCGGAAGAGCTTCTGGAAGCCCTCCGTTATTTACCGTATGACCGGTTTAGTTATATTGCTTCTAAAACGGAATTCGAAAATGTGGTCCAGGGCAAATATATCGGACATGGGTTTGGATATAGTTTTGATAGCGAAGGTTATCCAAGAGTCATTTTTGTTTTTAAAGATTCACCTTTATATAGTGAGGGAGTACGGAGAGGATGGAGGATCCTGACAGTCAATGGACAAACTATAGATCAATACAATTATAAAATCATCTTTGGCGCCAGTGAAATAGGGGTTGAGAATACGATTAAATTCCTGACTCCTTTTGACTCAACCATTACAATTACTAGTGCAAAAAAAGAAATTCAGAAAAACACCGTATTACATTTTGACACGTTGCATGTTAAAGGGAAAATAGTCGCCCACCTTGTATTTGAAGGATTTCGTGAACCCTCGGTAAATGAATTAGCCGATGCATTTGGATTTTTCAAAAATGTTGGGGCAAATGAAATGATTTTGGATCTGAGGTATAACGCCGGAGGTATGATAAGTGTTACGACTTTATTGGGAAGTTTAATTTCAGGAGAAGACACCGATAATAAGTTGTTTTTTAAATACTTACATAACAATAAAAAAACAAGTTATGATGAAGAAGTGACATTTGCAAAGGAGCCCAATTCACTTAATCTTCAAAGTTTAATCGTAATAACCTCAAGAAGGACATATTCAGCAAGTGAAATCATTATTAATGGCTTAAAACCATATCTTAATGTTGTTGCTATTGGCGATGCTACCGGTGGAAAACCAGTGGGTATGTATGTATGGTATTCTGATTATGCCGACTACGCTTTTGTTCCGATTAGTTTCAAAATTATAAATGCAAATGGTGAGGGTGATTACTTTAACGGAATTCTTCCGGATGCGTATTGTGAAGATGATATTACCAGGCAATTTAAGGACCGTGAGGAAATCTGTTTAAAAGAAGCCATTTATTATCTTACGATGGGTAGTTTTTCCGGACGTAAAGGCAAATTTGTATCTCAACCGCTTAAAGAGAGATTAACACTCGAAGACGAAATCGGAGCAATATAAGTTGAAAATTACTTAATCTCCCCCTGTTTTTAGGGGAAGAAATAGAGGGGGTAAATGGGAGCGAGTAATTGAACTAATTTCACCCTAAGGAATGTCTATTATGATACTCGTCAGACCACTACTACTTTTTAACTTTATGATTAGATTTAAAATATTATGCTAATAATAAGATATAATAAAAAATTTGAACATCTTAGTGGTCAGACGAGTAAATTTGGGTATTATTTAGTGTCTGTCTATAAAGTAGAAGTTTTTTTATTTACATGATGTCAGGTGTTTTCACCTGACATTGAATACTGGAGTAATTAAAATTTTGCCATATCATTAACTGTCGGATGGAAACATCCGACAGCATCGTAATCCGCTAAGCGGATATCGAACTTACGTTATTTAGATTGAAAACAGACCGTATTATCCTTGGCATCGATCCCGGAACAACCACAACCGGTTACGGGATTATCAGAGTGTTCAACAATAAGCCCGAACTCCTGACTCTGGGAATTATGGAATTGCATAAGCTCAAGGATCCGTACATCAAACTGAAGAAAATTTTCGACCGGACTATACAGCTAATCGAAGAATATCATCCGGATGAACTTGCCATTGAAGCGCCCTTTTACGGAAAGAATGTTCAATCTATGTTAAAACTGGGAAGGGCACAGGGTGTAGCCATATCGGCGGGTTTATCCCGGTCAATCCCCATATTTGAATATGCTCCAAGGAAAATAAAAATGTCGATTACCGGACAGGGAAATGCATCCAAGGAACAGGTAGCTGCTATGCTGCAGCAGATATTGAAATTTAAAGACACGCATGTAGTTCTTGATGCAACTGACGGGTTGGCCGCTGCCGTGTGCCACTATTTTCAGAAAGGACATTCCTCCGGTTCACCGGGATTTAAGAGTTGGAAAGATTTTATTAGTAAAAATCCGAAAAGAATCAAGTAGTTTGGATAAAAAGTAATTAAAGCATTAATTACTTGTAACAAATCAGTGTGTTGGGATGAAAAGTAAAAAGTTATATGTTATAAGTTATATGTTAATTGTTAGTAGCTTATAAACTAGAGCGGCTCAAGTTTAGAAAAACGTTGATAAAATACATATCCATTACTGCGTGCTTTCCAAAGTCATACATCTATCCCATAACTCATTATGCCCCTTCTTTTAGCTGATTTATTGCAGAACAGCTTATTTTTCCAATGCCATTCTGATTTTTTCGGCTATTTTCCTGAACTCTTCGTCGCTTAATTTTAGCTT
>DAOVQI010000395.1 GCA_030628785.1 Bacteroidota bacterium | reverse complement strand
AGTTGGAATATAAATGATCGCTTCATTGTTTATTATTCCTTCGATCCCCCAATATTTAATTCCCCTGATCTGGACAAGAACAGCTATTCTCTCTTGTTTTGCAATGTTTGAGGTTTTTACCCTTAGTCTGATACTGTCACGCGAAGTATTCTCAACACTCAAAACAAAGCCCACCGGAACCGGATCCGGTAAGGGATAAACCTTCTCAATCAGATCAGGAGAATTCACCCTTACCCTGTACGAGATCCCTTCTTCCGGGGTAATTGTAAAAATCCCCATGCCTTTATAAACACTCTTTATGGAAGTAATAATTATATTATTCTGATCGATCAGTTCACCCTCAATATCAATAGATTCGCCATAAAGATTGAGTGCTTTGAAAGCCACCCGGCTTTCCAGACCAGGGACTAAATCCCCTCCCTCAGGAAAAAATTGCAAATCAAGGTTTGAAAAAATGGTGGGTATCCGGGTTATCAGACTGGATTCTTCTTCATTCAGGGCGATAATGTTCAGAATATAATTTAAGTCATATCCATCTTCAGGCAGCACGAACCGTATACTGTCAATCCCTTCCTCTGAAGTTATGCCGTTTCCTTTATGGATAATATTATTTTTCGAGGTAAGCTGATACTTGTACCTTACCTTGGCAACTGCTTTATTTTTAATGCCGTAAGTGCGTATTTCCGCTTTTACTTCTTCTCCCGGTTTATAAACGGAATCGTAAAAACTTATACTTAGGTATAATTCTTTTGGTATAAATAATTTTATCTGTATATCTTTTGTATAAACATCCTCTACATCATAATTTTTCATCCAGCTCGTGTAGGATATTATTTTATAATATCCCTCTTTTAATACTGCCGGAAGAATGAAATCGCCCCATACGGCCCCATCAGCGATGAGTGATTTCTTTTCCAGAACGATTTCCCCATCACCATCAATGATGGCAGTAAACAGGGTATTGCTTTTTTCAGAAGATTTGTGTGTGGAATAATCAACAATATATGCCTTGAACCATAAACTATCTCCGGGCTGGTAAATGTTTTTATCGATATGCAGATAAACCTTCTCTTGTGGGAACTTTTCGGAATACCGGTTTAATTTTTCTGTCAACCGGGATATAATGCTTCTATCTTCATTAACTGAACAAATAATAACTGCTAATCCAATAAGAAAGAGAAGTATATATTTGTTTTTTTTCATCTCTGATGATAACTATTCATCAGTCTTCATAAACGGGTTCCATCACTTTTCCGATAAAGATAATTGAATTGGTATATCTTTCCTTTATGGCAAAAATAAAGGGTTTATTGACATGGAAAGGAATAAACGTTTCTCCGCCGGCACTTGTAAGGCTGATTTCAACCATTGTAACGGCTGCAGCTTCTGTGCCTTCCTCGTTCACTTCGATAAAGGTTTTATGTATTACTCTGGAAATAAATAATTGCTCATTTGGATTTATTTTTGAAAAGTCGGCAAGATAAGGCTCAAAAGCAATTCCCATATCCATATTGATCAACTCATCATTAAGCTGGTTTTTATACTCGAACTTAAATTTTGGCAAATGGATCTGAACTTTTGCTTCTTCGTGAAACTCACCCAACCACCTGTTCCAGTTTTCATTGTTTAATTGTTCAGTGATGTCATTCAGGGTTTTACCATTTTTAGGAAGAAGTATAATCATGCTGTAATTCCCAATACCGTAAAGCATCTCCACAGCTTCAAGCAAATCGTTTGATAAATAGTTAAACGATGCTTCCTGAACCATCATAGGGACATCTTTGGTAGTTCCGTCGCTTAAATAAAAAGGAGCTTCTTTGGTTTCGGATTCATCAAACTCAAATTTCCATATCCCCTTGAAGTAGATTGCATTAATAAGATACATAACAGCATCAATAGGAATATTATCAAGGATTTCCGTAATTTTATCATTGGTCTTTTCAGCCACCCAATCGTTGATGGTACTTACTGCATCAGGATTTCCAAAATCAAGTGGGGCAACTTCAGCGTAATAGTAGCTTTGATTAACGTCTAAAAAATTTTGCTCTACCTCAAATGTATTTCTATACCAGATCGAGTTCGCTATACACATTAAAACTTTCGGATCGACACCTACCAGGGCATCGATCAGGTCTTTATAGTTTTGATTTATCTCTTCGACAGACAACCCACTTAATTCCAGGGTTTTTTCCATGGCTTCCTTTGTTGTACTGTCAGCTCCGTTATAGGTCATAGCAAGAGCTATAGATACACTAAGGGGAGAGATCATTATATTTTTCTCAGCTTCTTCACTCTTTAGCACCTCATTAAACAATTTTAATCCAAAGAGGTTATCCGCCTCCACCAATTGTTTTCCTTTCAGGGTTAATTTGATCTCTTTGGGGCCGGGTTCAACAGTGGTTTTCTCACAGGAAAAGGAAACCAGTAATATAAGAATTGAAGTAATGATGAATTTATATGCTTTCATGATGGTAAATTTTATAGGATTTTATAAAAATGGTTGTATAAATTCTTAAAAAGAAAATACATTTATTCAACACAAAAATTAGGCCAAAAATGGGGAGATGAGGTTATTCGTCAGACGACTCCAGCTCATATGATGAGTTTTAGTTTTTTCAAAGCTATGTAGTAACTATACAGTTGCAAGATTATTTATTATTTTTGCCGACCAGGGAGAGATGCCGGAGCGGTCGAACGGGGCGGTCTCGAAAACCGTTGTCTGCCTGACGGCGGACCGGGGGTTCGAATCCCCCTCTCTCCGCAAAACCTAAATCAATCCCGGCGAAGCCGGGATTTCTATTTTAAATTGAAGCCCCGAAGAAAGCTTGCTTTCTGAAAGGGATGAAATTTAAAATAGAATAACCCGTTAGGGTTGATTTAGGTTTTGATTAGCTCCCATATGGGGATCATGAGCGAAGCGAATAATCCCCCTTCATACATGTCTTTCAATCTCATTTATAAATTAGTAACAGTCCTTTGGATTTATTAAACCGATAATTAAATTTACAATTGAAAACTAAATCCATTTTCAACT
>DAOVQI010000196.1 GCA_030628785.1 Bacteroidota bacterium | reverse complement strand
CCAAATTTTGAGGGAGGGGAGTTGGTTTCTTTTCAAACCCCGCCTTAAAAGGCGGGGCTATTGATAAATTAATCACCAAAAGTTTATGAACTAAGCGAACTAAACGAAGTGATCTCACGAACAAAGTGAGTAACCGATCTCACGTAAGTAATTAATCAGGTTATTAGTTTCATTTGAATAGTATTAACCTTTTTAATTCACCCGGTGAAATAGTGGCAAAAGCCACTGCTGCGAAGCAGCATTTCACTGGGTGAACCCTGTGAAATAAATCGAAGATTTATTGCATAGCAATATTTCACAGGGTAAATTTGCGAATATATGTTCATTTTATCTCGAACACAAGTTATTAAATTACAATCATTATGAAAAAAGGTATAACAGAAAAACAACACTTCTTTTTGATTATTAAATTAATCATATTGATTATGGCTGGAAACATTCATCCTTTTAATGCGCAAACAAAACCATCTGAAGATCGCGAAACCGATCCCCAGGTAGTAAAAAATCTTGAAGAATGGCAGGACTTGAAATTTGGTTTTATGATGCACTGGGGGCCATATTCCCAGTGGGGTGTTGTTGAATCCTGGTCATTATGCTCAGAAGATGAGCCCTGGTGCAGAAGGAACATGGATAATTATGTGGAATATGTCAAAGCATACGAAAAGCTCAAAGACACTTTTAATCCGGTAAAATTCAATCCTGAGAGCTGGGCTAAATTGGCTAAAGAAGCAGGAATGAAATACCTTGTATTCACAACAAAACACCATGATGGTTTCTGTATGTTCGATACGAAATTAACCGATTACAGGATCACAGATGTGGGATGTGCTTTTCACACCCATCCCAAAGCAAATATTACAAAAGAGCTGTTTGAGGCTTTCAGAAAAGAGGGGTTTAAAGTAGGTGCCTATTTCTCCAAACCCGACTGGCATTGTGAATATTACTGGTGGCCTTATTTTTCAACACCCGACAGGAATGTAAACTATGATCCCGCTAAATATCCCGAACGCTGGCAGAAATATAAAGATTATACATACGGACAAATCGAAGAACTTATGTCGGGATATGGAAAGGTGAATATTCTGTGGCTGGATGGTGGATGGGTACGACCCCGGTCCACCTTAACAAGGGATATCATGAATTGGGCAGGTAAGAAAACCTACAATCAGGACATTAAAATGCCAAAAATAGCTAATATGGCAAGAGAGCATCAACCTGGATTGATTATTGTCGACCGAACAGTTACTGGTAAATATGAAAACTACCGGACACCAGAACAACATGTGCCTCACCAAGCTCTTGATTATCCATGGGAGACCTGTATGACCATGGGAGGTTCATGGTCGTACAACCCGAATGACCAGTATAAATCAACACATAAGATCATTCATTTACTGGTAGATATTGTTGCAAAAGGCGGGAATTATCTGCTTAATGTGGGTCCGGATCCTAATGGCGAACTACCGTCCGGTGCCATTCAAAGAATGAAAGAAATCGGTCATTGGATGAAGATAAATGGTGAAGCCATTTACAATACAAGACCCATTCCTCCCTACAAGGAAGGAAAAACCTGTCTGACCTCATTGAAAGATGGTACCGCCTTCGCAATATATTTGGCAGATGAAGACGAACATAATCCTCCGGGGAAAATTCTTCTGGAAACAATTCAGCCCGATGACGGCACTGAAGTTTTTATGTTAGGCTATAACAAACCATTACAATGGGAAAAGGTTGGTAAAGGGGTTTTAATCGAGGTGCCCGAAGCCATGGTACAAAATCCACCATGTCAGCATGCCTGGGCGTTTAAAATTTCCACTGCTAAATCAACACGGAAATAATTAATATTTCATAAATTGGGGGGGTGGTTAGTTAACTAAAAAATCCAACCACCTCCCCCTCCCTTCGGTCGGGTACTCCTCCTTATTGAAGGAGGAGAATTTTTGCTGTGCAAAGAAAATATCAATTAATAAACTATAAATAATCTATAAATTGAAATCCAGATTGCATAATAAGAAAGAATTAAAAGAAATCCGAAAGAAATTTAGAAGGAATGCTACCTCAGCTGAAGCTGTTTTATGGAAAAGTTTAAAAAACAAACAAGTTTGTGGTCTTAAGTTTAGAAGACAACATAGTGTGAGTAATTGTGTCCTCGACTTCTATTGCCCTCAGAAAAAATTAGCAATCGAACTAGATGGAGAATACCATGCTATTCCAGGTAAGGAGACTTTAGACTCAAAACGTGATGATTTTTTAATAAGCTTAGGTATTAAAATATTGCGGTTTGAAAACAAAATCGTTTTTGAAGATCCGGAATTGATTATTGAAGAAATTATTAAAGTAGCTGGTTATAAGACTTAACTAACTGTATATTAATTAAGTTACAAATTCCCCTCCTTGGAAAGGAGGGGTGTTCCGAGCGTTAGCCCTGCAAAATAAGCTCCGCTTAATTTCATAATTTTACAGGGCAAGCGAGGGACGGGGTGGTTGATTAATTATTACTAAACTTTATTTAAACGTATTTTAAAAGTTTTGGATTATGAAAAGGTCAATATTCATTTCAGTTTGTTTATTCTTTTTTCTGTTTTTTTCAACCTGTAAAACAGAAATTGAACCTCTTTCAATCGGGTTTTCTGAGCCTAACGATCCAAATCCCGTACCCGTTGAAACATGGAATGAAATCACACCGGGTTTGCATGGAAGTTTTGGATCAATCGATGAAAGGTACAATCGCAGTACTCCTCAAAAAATCAGCATATCAAAAACATGGGAAGGAACAGCCTGGAGGGGTGAAAGAACAAATGCCCAACTGGTGTTATGGACCTCAGAAGATGTACAAAATGTTAAAATTACTTCAACCAGGCTGGAAGGAATAGAAGGCCACAAAATAGATTCCTCAAGCGTAAACATCCAATTGGTAAGGTATGTCCTTACCGATGAATTTCTTACCGGTTGTGGACACCGGAGTCCGGATACAATACCATCTTATCTGGTTGCCGATCCACTTGAAAACACAGCATCATTCAACCTGTTGGCAAACACAACCCGCCCTGTCTGGATTTCCATAAACGTTCCGGCAAATACGGCTCCCGATCAATATAAAGGAACCATATTGATCACGACTTCCGAAGAAACTAAACTTGAATTTGAAATAAACCTTGAAGTTCAGGATTGGGTACTACCCCCTCCATCAGAGTGGGCCTTTCACCTCGATCTTTGGCAAAATCCCTTTGCCGTTGCCAGGTATCATAATGTTGAACCCTGGTCTCAGGAACACTGGGATCAGTTGAAACCACTTTTGACCATGCTGGCTGAAGCCGGACAAAAATGCATAACAACCAGCATCATTCATAAACCCTGGGGTGGGCAAACATACGATTTTTTTGAATCGATGATCAATTGGATAAAAAACTCAGGCGGAGGATGGGATTATGATTATTCAGTTTTTAACCAGTATGTCAAATTTGCCCATGATTGTGGAATTACTGAACAAATTAATTGCTATTCAATGGTTCCATGGGGTAATAATTTCAGGTATTTTGACGAAGATTCTGCAGGCTATGTCACTATACAGGCCAAACCGGGATCAGAAGATTATGAGGAGTTATGGAAACCGTTTCTGTATGATTTCAGGGCGCATCTTAAAGAAATGGGTTGGCTCAACAAGACTACAATTGCCATGGACGAAAGAGGATTGGAAGATATGAAAAAGATGATCTCTTTATTAAAGGAAGCCACTCCTGAAATCAAAATAACCTTAGCAGGTGAATATCATCCGGAGATAAAATTTGATGTTTATGATCTGTGTGTTTTTATCAGGCCACCATTAGAGACAGATCCAATCAGGGAACGCGTTGAAAAAGGATTTCCCACAACTTTTTATACTTGCTGTGCCAGGCCTGAACATCCCAATAATTTCACCTTTTCTCCTCCGGCTGAAGCCGCCTGGATTGGATGGTATGCTGCAGCACAGGGTTATTCCGGATTTTTACGCTGGGCTTATAATTCCTGGGTGAAAGATCCCTTAATGGATTCACGTTTTATCAAATGGCCCGCTGTTGACACGTACCAGGTATATCCCGGCCCGAGAAGTTCTATTCGTTTTGAACGATTAAGGGATGGGATCCAGGATTATGAAAAGATCAGAATACTACGGGAAAAATTCTTAAAGGTTGATTCCGAAGAGGGAAAAGCAAATCTGAAAAAATTGAATGACCTTCTTCAGAGTTTCACCCTTGAAGGGCTTCAGAACAAACCGGCTGAAAAATGGGTGAATGATGGGAAAAAAATCTTGTCAGAAATATCACGAAAATGAAGCTTACAATTCAAATATTGGTAACTGATTTGTGTGTTGAGAGGAAAATAAACTACGCAAAAGAGTTGTAAGTTGCGGGCTTGCCACGTTTACCCCGTTGGAATAACTATCCTACGGGGTGAAATGCGACGCTTGCCCAGTGAAATTTGAGGTACGAAAACATTTCATCAGGGAAGGAGCATATTTCACCGTGGTTTTGGGTTATGTATTTCTTGTTTCATGTTGTTTCAGTTCGTTCCATGTTGTTTAAATTTTTCAGAAGGTATGCCATTGGCAGACAGCAGATACGTTAAATTCCCCTCTGTGGGATGGCTTGCCCTGTGAAATTCACGAAGTGAAGCAAAGCTATTTCATAGGGCAAGTGGGCGAGCGAGAGGGGAGTGCGAGGGATAGTGCGGCTGTAAGGGGTGTGTCAGTTAAATTACAAAATTATCGTTAACATGTTATTAATAATGGCCTGTTAGTAGCATAGTTATAAAATAGTTACAAAATATTATGAATCGAAGAAAATTTATTATTACAGGCAGTCTTGGAACATGTGCCCTGACCCTGACAGCATTTGGAACCAGTGATCCTTCATCATCCTGTAAAGTAACAAAGCGAAGAAAACCGGAAATTCCCGGTTATTTAAAAGGGTATGAAGAAATCTATAAAGTAGACCCACGAAAAGCTGCCCTGGCCTGGTTCAGTGATGCAAAATTCGGGCTCTTCATGCATTATGGATTATACAGTTCTTTGGGAAGAGGAGAATGGGTTATGTTCCATGAAAAAATCCCGGTAAAAGAATATGAACAACTTAAAGATCTATTTGCTGCTGAGGAGTTTGATGCTGATTTTATTACTGATCTGGCACTGAAAGCTGAGATGAAATATGTGAACATTACCTCACGACATCATGACAGTTTCTGCTTGTTCGATTCCAAAGCATCAGATTACAACAGTGTTAATTCACCGGCCAGACGTGATCTGATTGGCGAACTGGCAGAACAGTGCCATAAAAAAGGATTGGGACTGTTTCTATACTATTCTTACGCTCTCGACTGGAGGCATCCATACTTTTATCCCCGGGATTATATATCAATTGCCAGACCGGCCTACGAAAATCCCGAACCATCCTATAAATGGCAGAAAGACGAAGATTTCAAGATGTATATCCAATTTGTTCACAGTCAGATTAAAGAATTACTCACCAACTACGGTCCAATAGCTGGAATGTGGTTCGACCCCATCATGGGGTATTATGCCAGGCCTGATCTGTTCCCGATAGAAGAAACCTATGCACTGGTTCAGAGCCTTCAGCCCCAGACCCTCATCTCCTTTAAACAAGGCGCAAATGGGGATGAAGATTTTGCCGCACCTGAACGGCATGGTCAGTCGCTTGAAGATAGAGTAAAAAACCGTATTGGGGCAAAACAAGCTGAAGTAGCCCGGAGAGCCTGGGAAAAAAATAAGAATAAGCATAATGAAATTTGTGATACTCTTCAACCGGGAGCATGGGGATATAAAGAAGCTGATGACGGAAAACATATTTCTCCTGAAGATGTATCTGAAAAGCTAAGAAATGCTAAGCATCAGAATTGTAACCTGTTGCTAAATACTGGTCCGCTTGCAGACGGATCGATCCACACAACGGATGTAAAAACATTACTCGATGTGGGCCGCAGCATCCGTAAAAACGGTTGGCCTGAACCTGTTTTATAAGCAGTAATGCTTCATTACAAGGATGGAACGAAGAGATTGAATAACAGCAAATTCAACCACCTCCCCCTCCCTTCGGTCGGGTACTCCTCCTTTCCAAGGAGGAGAATTTGTGCTTGTAGATTAGCTAACTATGTATTAATTGGTTACAAATTCCCCTCCTGGACAAGAGGGGTGGACCGAGCGGTAGCCCTGTCAAATAAGCTCCGCTTTATTTCATAATTTTACAGGGCAAGCGAGGGACGGGGTTGTTGATACTTTTCAGGCAATTCCGTTAAATGTTCTATGATAATATTAAGTTTGTTCGATATATTAGAGTTTTTTTAATGTATCGGAATTTATTATTCACTTCGTTCATGAGATCGCTGCGCTAAGTTCTTTTCGTTCATGAGATCGCCCCGATAGCCATCGGGGCTAAGTTTAAAAACATAATCTGATATACAATGAGTTATGCCTCTTTCTAATTGCCTTGTAATTT
>DAOVQI010000144.1 GCA_030628785.1 Bacteroidota bacterium | reverse complement strand
TTGGGCATATGGAGACCTTATGAGAGACAGGCCGTCCATAAGTATTCCTGATGACCATGATGTTTACCACGGAAATATCTGGGGAGCCGGAGGAAAAGCAACACCGGAAGGTTTTGTTGGTTCAGACGCCCAGGATCAGGGTGGATACAAAATGCCCGCTGAATGGGTCAAAATGGTTGAAAGGACCCAAACCAGCCATTTGCCTGATCCCTACGATCCAACCACGGTTGATCAGGGCATAGGTGTTTACTATTCTGAAATGAATTATGGTGGTATCAGCTTTGCAATCATTGAGGACCGTAAGTTCAAATCAGCGCCAAAGCTGTTGCTTCCTGATGCTAATATTCATAACGGCTGGGCTCAAAATACAAACTGGAACGCCGCAAAACAAGGGGATGTGCCGGGGGCAATACTATTGGGTGAAAGACAGTTAAAATTCCTGAAAGACTGGGCTGCTGACTGGTCGAATCTGACCTGGATGAAAGTGGTTCTTTCTCAAACCATTTTTGCCAATGTGGCTACGTTACCCAAAAGTGAACACCATGACAGGATCGTACCCAGGTTAAGGATACTTCCTGAAGGAGAATATCCCCCGGATGACCGGCCGGTATCCGATATGGATTCCAATGGCTGGCCGCAAACAGGACGGAATAATGCCTTAAAAACAATGCGAAAAGCATTTGCTTTACATATTGCAGGAGACCAACACCTTGGAAGCACAATCCAGTATGGTGTCGACGACTGGTATGATTCAGGATTTGCCTTCTGTGTACCTGCCATCTCCAATGTCTGGCCAAGAAGATGGTTTCCCGAAGAACCCGGTAAAAACCGTGAGCCCGGTTCATCCAAATATACAGGTGATTTTCTTGATGGGTTTGGCAACAAAATTACCGTACATGCTGTTTCCAATCCGGTATTTACGGGTAAAAAGCCTTCAAACTTGTACGACAGGGCAACCGGTTACGGCATCGTGAGGTTTAATAAAACCACCAGGGATATTACCATCGAATGCTGGCCCCGCTTTACCGATCCCGCAGATCCAGGTGCAGAACAATATACCGGGTGGCCTGTAAAAATCAACCAGATGGAAAATTATAACCGGAAAGCTGTGGCTTACTTGCCTGAAATAGTGGTTGAGGGAATGGTTAACCCCGTGATCCGGGTAATCGAAGAAGCCACGAATGAAATGGTTTATACCCTGAGAATAAAAGGAAATACATTCCGGCCAAAAGTATTCAGTGAAGGCAAGTACACTTTGAAAATCGGAGATCCCAACCTCGAAAAAGAGAAGGTTTTTAAAGGAGTTCAATCCATTTCGAAAGAATCTGAAGAAAAGCTTGAAGTAACATTTTAGAATACAATATGATTTAGATGACGTAATATTAACCCACAGTTTTAACAGTGGATGTTTAAGACTAAGCTAAGAAAACGGTTAAAACCGTTAGGATTTTTTCTAGTCTATTATGCTTTTGTTCCCACAGATAAATCTATGGGTTGATATTCAGCGCATTAGAACTAGTATATTTTCTTTATCAACCCACAGTTTCAACTGTGGGTGTGTATGACGAAATTACCAATTTTTAATCAACCGTTTTAACGGTTTCTAAAAACAACATTATGGCTCATTCAAATATCAAAATGTGGACACATAGTATTTTCGGTACCAAAAACCGCCAGAAATTGATAAAACCTATAAATGAAAACACTATACACAATCTCATAAAGAAGCAATTCATTGAAGAGGATTGTTATGTAGATATTATAAATGGTACAGAAAACCATATCCATGTTTTATTTTTACTACACCCTGATTTATCTATAAGGAAAATTATGAAACAAGTAAAAGGTGGAAGTTCTTATGAAATAAACCAGCTCGATATCATACCGACAAAGTTCAACTGGCAAATAGGTTTTGGCGCATATTCCGTAAGTGAATCGCATTTAGAAAAAATCAGACAATATATTATAAACCAAAAAGAACATCATAAAACCATGACTTTTCAGGAAGAATATGAGAAATTTATGAAGCTTTATGGACTGGAAAACGGTTAAAACCGTTTGTCGCTTTCTAGTCTATGGCCCCTTTTTACCCACAGTTTCAACTGTGGGTAAAAACGCTTAATCTCAAGTAAACGTACAACCGTTTTAACGGTTTTAAACTTAAAGCATATTATGAAACTATCTAGTAACCATCAAAATTTCAGCAAAACTCTTTGTTTAGTCATTTCTACTCTTGCCATTCTTTTACCTGCATGTCAGCCCGGTTCAAAAGACTCGGGGAGTGCTGAACCATCAAAGCCCAACATTATCTTTATTCTCGCTGACGACCTGGGTTATGGTGACCTGGGCTGTTACGGCCAGGAAAAGATTAAAACCCCGAACCTCGATAAACTGGCAAGTCAGGGTATAACATTTACACAGCACTATGCCGGCAGTACAGTCTGTGCACCATCGAGGGCCAGTCTGATGACCGGATACCATACCGGACATACGGTGGTTCGTGGAAACCGTGAAATGAAACCGGAAGGACAATACCCTATGCCGGATTCAACAGTTACGGTTGCAGAATTACTGAAAGACGCAGGTTATGTAACAGGAGCCATGGGAAAATGGGGGCTGGGAGGTCCCGGATCAACAGGCGACCCCGTAAACCAGGGGTTTGACCTGTTTTTTGGATATAACTGCCAACGGGAAGCCCATTTTTTTTACCCCGAACATCTCTGGAGAAATACAGAAAAAGTTATACTTCCCGAAAATGCCGGTGGAAAAAAGGAAATCTATAGTCACGACCTGATTGCAGAGGAAGCTTTAAACTTCATCAAAGGAAACAATGATAAGCCGTTTTTCCTTTATATCCCATTTACAATCCCACATGCAGAATTAGCCGTTCCGGAAAATTCATTAAATGAATATAAGGGAAAGTTTCCCGAAGAACCATTCCCCGGAGCACATTACGGAGCCCAGGAGTTTCCAAAAGCCGCATATGCCGGTATGGTTTCCAGAATGGATGCCGATATTGGAAGAATTATGGAACTGCTCGATGAATTAAACCTTTCAGAAAACACCCTGGTGATTTTCACCAGTGATAACGGTCCGCATCATGAAGGAGGAAATGACCCTGATTTCTTTGATAGCAATGGTCCGTTGAGAGGGATAAAAAGAGATTTATATGAAGGTGGTATCCGGGTACCTTTTATTGCCCGGTGGACAGGGAAAATAAAACCCGAAACTGAAACCAGTCATATATCAGCATTCTGGGATCTTCTGCCTACGGCCTGCGAAATTGCAGGAACCGAAGCACCTGAAAACATCGATGGAATCTCATATCTTCCTGCAATGTTGGGGAAAGAACAAAAGGTTCATGATTATCTCTATTGGGAATTTCTTGAACAGGGAGGAAAGCAAGCCGTTCGAAAAGGCGACTGGAAGGCAGTCAGGCTTAATGTCAGGAAAAATCCTGGAAACCCAATTGAACTGTATAATCTCTCCTCCGATACCGGTGAAGAAAACAATATTGCCGATAAAAATCCTGAAATTGTAAAAATGATGGGAGATATTATGGAAAAAGCCAGATTCGAGGATACACTATGGACCTTTATACCCTCTCAGCTAAAGTAAAACGACCCTCCGGGTCGTTATTCTTGAGAACCTTTTAGTCAGAGTTTGATATGTTATTTTGTTGTATTTATGTGTTTTTCACTTCGATAACAAATTTGAGTCAATCTGAAATAACAAATATCATGGTTATCTCACACAGGGAAAGAGTTCAAATGGCTTTAGCAAAAGAAATTCCTGACAGGTGTCCCATGCAGATCAGTTTTACTCCTGAATTCGCATCCAGATTATGTGAGGATATGAATATAGATAAGGATAGCCTGTATAACCCTCATGGTGGCGGGAATACTTATGAACTGGAACGGAAGCTCGGTCAGGATCTTTTGCTGACATCACTTGGATGGGCAAATTCCTACTATCAAACCTATTCGCCCGGAGAAGAATATACCGACGAATGGGGAATCGGATGGAAAGCCATTGAATATGAAACAAAGTATGGGAAAGGGATATATACCGAAATGGTTAAACATCCCCTGGCAACTGATTCAGCTATTACTTCCTATAAACCACCGGATCCTAAAAGGCCTGAACTTTATATTGAAGCGGAAAGGGTAATCAGGGAATTTAAAGAAGAGTATTGGATTGTTGGGGTGACCGTTACCACTATATTCGAAACAGCCTGGGCATTACGTGGTTATGAAAAAATATTAATGGACCTTGTTCTGAATCCTGATGCCGTTGAGGTCATCCTGCAATTTCCTTTCCATTATCATCTGACCGCCGCTAAAAAGCTGGTTCAAATGGGTGTTGATATGATCTGGATAGGCGATGATATGGGAGCCCAGAAGACCATGTTAATCTCTCCTGAATTATGGAGGAAATTCTTCAAGCCCGGAATGGCTGAATTTATTTCCACGCTGAAAAACATAAACCCTGACTTAACAGTCGCTTATCATTCTGATGGAAACATATATCCAATCATTCCCGATCTGATCGAAATTGGGCTTGATGTCCTTAATCCAATCCAGCCGGCAAGCATGGATCCGGCAAAAATAAAAAAGGACTTTGGCGATAAGTTGTGTTTCTGGGGAAGCATCGATGAACAAAAAACCCTGCCCTTTGGCACTCCTGAGATGGTAAGGAGGGAAGTGAACGAACGGATCCAAACCATTGGTAAAAATGGCGGTTTAATTATTGGCCCCACTCACCATGTCCAGTTGGATACTCCCATGGAAAATTTTTGGGCGATGGTGGATGCAATAAAAAAGTGTTAGACCCCAGCGGGGTCATATCTATTAAAGAATCAATTTATTTTGATACATTAGAAATCCCTTGCAGGACGGGATTTATGGGAAAGAGTATTAATCACACAACGGGTTATTTAGCCGAAACTTTTTAATATACAGTCAATTAAAAATCAAGCCATGCTAAATAAAAAGCTTTTAATCACAACTGCATACCTGGGGTTTTTTACCTCCTTATCAGGTTTTGCCCAGCCTGTTGAACTTAAGTACGGAACCGGAAACTGGAATGCTGACACACTCGGTAACCACAGGGTCGTTTTGAAAGTCGAAAAAGAAGTTGATGCTGTTTATGCCTATATTCCATGGCGGAGGAGTGATTCAAACCCGGAAAAAAAAGACATGATCCTGGTTGCTGAGTCCGCACAACAAAGGATCCTTAACCTGGTGAGAATCAATATAAACCCTGAGTTTGGTGAAATTGTTTTTCAGCCTCAAGCCGGTCCCGGCACTTATTTTCTGTACTATCTGCCATACAGAACAGGAGGCAGCAGGAACTATCCCAAAGTGTACTATCCTATACCCAATGATCGACCCGATCATTCCTGGATCTCAGGAATAAAATCAATCTTTGAAAAAATCGCAAGAAACAATATCAACGATCTTCCTAAAGCCAAGGTAGTTGAAATTCAGTCCATCGACGAATTCAACAGCTTTTATCCCATGGAAGTAATTGCAACCGGAGAAGAAGTTGAACACATCATCAATCAGCATCCCGGACTTTCATACCTGCTTTTTCCCGAGGACAGGAAATATCCAATCAGGATGACAAAAAACCTGCCTTACAAATGGATCAGCGAAGGCGTTAAGACAAGTTTTACCGGAAAGCCGGAAAGAAACGAATACTATGCATTTCAGTTTGGTCTGTTTGCGTTAAAAAGCGATATCGAAGACCTGAAAATAAAATTCAGTAATCTGACCCTTAAAGATGGCAATGAAAAAATCCCTGGCAAAGCTTTAACTTGCTTCAATACCGGAGGAATAAACTGGGACGGAAAACATTTCGATAAAGTTATTTTGGTAAAAAAAGGTAATGTTCAGGCGCTATGGTTTGGTGTTGATATTCCTGAAAACATCACACCCGGGTTATACAAGGGAACTATTACTATTTCCACTGCAGGATTGGAAGAACAATCAATTGACCTAGCCCTTGATGTCCAGCCGGAGATCTCAGAAGACCGGGGAGATGTTGAGCCCTGGCGCCATTCCCGCATACGGTGGCTGAATTCACGGTTAGCTTTTGATGACAGTATCGTATCTCCCTTTATTCCGCTGAAGTTACAGGTCGATACTATATCCTGTCTTGGCAGAAAAGTTATCCTTAACGAAAGTGGAATTCCTGAACAAATAATCAATTATTTTTCTCCTGAGGTTACAAATATCCAGCCTGAAGGTCACTCTCTTCTGGCCGGTCCAATAGAATTTATAATAGAAGATGGAAAACAGAAAAAACTTAAATGGAAAAAGAAAGGCTTGATTTTTACTAAGGAAACGGAAGGAACTATTGAATGGAAAACAGAAAATGAAGTCAGAGATATTACAATTGAATGTTTTGGAAAAATGGAATTCGATGGTTTTCTTGAATTCAGGCTTTTGGTCTCTGCACAAAAAGATATAAACCTGAAGGATATCCGGCTTGAAATTCCAATAAGAAAAGAATTTGCCAAATATATGATGGGTTTGGGATTAAAGGGAAGAGTCCGGCCTGATGAATATCATTGGAAATGGGATCAGATGAAAAACCAGGAGGGCGCCTGGATCGGGAATGTGAATGGTGGAATTCAATATAGTCTTAGAGGAGCTAATTATTCCAGACCACTTAATACCAATTTTTACTTGTCGAAACCCCTTAATTTACCGGTTTCATGGTATAACGATGGCAAGGGAGGTTCTGATATTTTTGAAAAAGACGAGAATACGGTAATCATTTCTTCTTATTCCGGCCCAAGGGTGCTGAAAGCAGGTGATACACTTTATTTTAATTTCAATTTATTGCTTACCCCATTCAAACCTATCGACACAAAAGAACAATGGTCAACCCGGTTCTACCATCGATTCGATCCTGTTGATACAATCCTGCGAACCGGGGCGAATACGGTAAATGTTCATCATGCCAATAATGTAAATCCCTATATCAATTATCCTTTCATACACCAGGAGGAGATGAAATCGTATATTGAAGAAGCTCATCAGAAAGGATTGAAAGTTAAGATTTACAATACCATTCGGGAATTATCAAACCGGGCAGCCGAATTTTTTGCTATCCGGAGTTTAGGTCATGAAATTTTTTCCGCCGGTCCTGGTGATGGTTTTTCCTGGTTGCAGGAACACCTCGGGGAGGATTATATTCCAGCCTGGTTTGTACCTCATTTGAAGGATGCTGCCATCATCAATTCGGGAATGTCCAGATGGCATAATTATTATGTTGAAGGACTAAACTGGCTTACAAAAAATATGGAGATCGACGGATTGTATATCGATGATGTTGCATTTGACCGTACCACCATGAAAAGGGTGAGGAAAATACTTGACCGTAACAGGAACGGAGCACTGATCGATCTGCATTCTGCTAATCAATTCAACGTTCGTGATGGTTATGCCAACAGTGCTAACTTATACATGGAACATTTTCCGTATATTAATCGCTTGTGGTTTGGAGAATATTTTGACAAGGATTTCCCTCCGGACTTCTGGCTGGTTGAAATGTCTGGCATTCCCTATGGATTAATGGGAGAAATGCTGCAGGATGGAGGCAACCAATACCGGGGTATGTTGTACGGAATGACAGCCCGCCTTCCATGGGCAGGCAATCCACGTCCTATATGGAAAATCTGGGATGAATTTGGCATTCAGGAAAGCGAAATGACCGGTTATTGGTCGCCAAATTGTCCGGTAAAAACAAACAATGAAGATATCCTGGCAACGGTTTATCAAAAAAAGGGGAAAGT
>DAOVQI010000314.1 GCA_030628785.1 Bacteroidota bacterium | reverse complement strand
TAATCTTCAACTCCTTCAGAAAAACCCGGATAACTGCAGAATCGTGTTCCTTTTAAGTGAAGGTAATTATTACGGCGCAACCTTTGCAGGTTTACATCCTGATCTGCTACCGGGTTTTAACAACCTTAAGGATGAAAAAAGTCTGAAAAAATGGTCACGTCACCTGAAAACCAAATTGAGCAATATTCCGGGTTTGTCAGGAAATGAAATGATTAACCATATCCGTGAAGACGGCATTACATCATTATTTGTTGTCGGAGACATTCCTGACAATTTTAATCTTTCAAACCTGAAGTTTCTTGTTCAGCAAAACATGTTTCTTACGGAAACTTCAAAATATGCACATGTTTTTTTTCCGGCAACCAACTTCCTGGAAACCAATGGGCATATGATTGACCTGGAAAGAAAGCTTAAAAAATCAGTGCCAGTAGTAAAACCACCTGCAAGATCAAAATCACTATGGGAAACCTTATCTGCCCTGGCTCAGGCCATGCATGAAGAAGGTTTTGCATTCAGAAAACCGGACGATATATTTAATGAAATAAAAAGTCAGACCGATTTATCTTTCTCAGCAAATAAAAAGCTCCGCAAAAGTTTTTTACCTGTGAAAATCAAATTCTCTGAAAGGAGAAAGGGATATCCTGTAAAAGTTGTTTTGGAATACAACTACTTTCATTACAGGGGTAACATCCTGTCTTCACTTATCCATGATATGAAGGAAATCAGAGATGAAGGAATACTTAATGTGTCGCAAGAATTAGCCGGCAAGTTAAAGGTCAATAATGGAGATGAGGTTAAGATTATAACAGAATTTGGAAAAATTGTTCAAAAGGTTATAAGAAACCCTGAATTGAAAGGAAACATTGCGTGTATTACTCTTAACAAGGAGAATTCTTATTATACAAAGCATGGAATAAACCGTGATAAAAGTTTTCTCTCTGCGAAAATTGAAAAATGCTGACATGGTTGAAATATTAGAAAGGATACAAATTGCACCGAATGTTCATAGTTGCACGGTTGAAGCGCCTGACGTTGCCAGGAAAGCATTGCCGGGACAATTTGTTATTATTATTCCCGACGAGTACAGTGAGCGCACTCCCATTACAATAGCAGACTGGGATGCGAAAAAGGGTACTATTACCTTTATTTTCCTTGAAATAGGAGCCAGTACTCAAAAACTGGCAGAACTCAATTCAGGCGATTTGATCTATTCATTTACAGGACCGCTTGGCAAACCCATGGAAATTAAAAAATTCGGTACTGTAGCCCTGGTTGGTGGTTGTTATGGCATAGGTGGAATATATCCCGTTGCCAGAGCATTGAAAAAATCAGGCAACAAAGTGATTTGTTTTTCCGAGGCACGTAGTAAATTCCTGCTTTACTGGAATGATAAACTGGAAGAAGTATCCGATGAGGTAAGGTATGCCACCGTTGATGGTTCACTGGGAATCAAGGGGCATTCCCATGATGATATGGAAGAATATTTGAAAGCAGGTAAAAAAATTGACAGAGTTATTGCCATTGGATGCACTTTTATGATGTACCGGGTCTCAGAAGTTACCCGTCCTTTTGGTATTGACACAATTGTCAGTATGAATCCGGTTATGATAGACGGTACAGGAATGTGTGGTGCCTGCCGTGTAGTCGTTGACGGCGAGACCAAATTTGCATGTGTTGATGGTCCTCATTTTGAAGGACATAAGATTGACTGGGATATAATCATGTCCAGGCGTAAAGCCTATCTGGAAGAAGAAATAATTTCACAGGAAAGGTAGGAAAATGGCAAAAATAAGCCCAAGAAAAACCCCGATGAGGGAACAGCCGGCCAAAGAGCGAATTAAGAACTACGATGAAGTGCCTTTTGGTTATTCCCATGAAGAGGCTATAGTCGAGGCTCAGCGCTGTTTGCAGTGTAAAAACCCCAAGTGTATCGATGGCTGTCCTGTTGAAATTGATATTCCCGGATTTATCAAGTTTATTGCCGAGAAAAAATTCAGGGAGGGGGTTAACCTGTTAAAAGAAAAAAATATCTTACCCGCAATTTGTGGCCGTGTATGCCCACAGGAAGACCAATGTGAAATTAAGTGTATAGTCGGGATAAAAAATGAACCCGTAGCCATCGGACGATTGGAACGTTTTCTTGCAGACTGGGAAAGGGATGAAGACGAGATCGAAATTCCTCCTAAATCAAAGTCTACCGGTAAGAAGGTAGTAATTGTGGGAGCCGGACCCGCAGGGATCACTGTGGCAGCCGATCTTGTCAGGCTCGGTCATAAGGTCGACATATTTGAGGCGCTTCATCAGCCTGGGGGTGTGCTTGTTTATGGAATCCCTGAATTCAGGCTACCCAAAGCCATTGTATTCAAGGAAATTGATTTTCTTAAAGAAATGGGTGTCCGTCTTTTTACCGATTCAGTTATTGGCATGGTAAAAAGTATAGACGAACTATTGAATGAATATGATGCAACATTCCTGGGAACAGGTGCAGGATTACCATGGTTTCTTGAGGTTCCGGGTGAAAACCTTAACGGTATTTATTCCGCAAATGAATATCTTACACGGGCTAATCTGATGAAAGCCTACCTTTTTCCAAGGTATAAAACCCCCATTGTAAGAGGTAAACGGGTTGCCACCGTTGGTGGGGGAAATGTTGCCATGGATTGTGCGCGGACTGCACTCAGGTTGGGTGCGGAAAAATCGATTATTGTTTACAGAAGGTCGAGAACTGAAATGCCTGCCCGCGATGAAGAGATCCATCATGCTGAGGAGGAAGGCATAATCTTTAAATTTCTTTCAAATCCTGCAGCATTTCATGGGGATAAAAACAGGTGGGTTAAAGAAGTTGAATGCGTTCAGATGAAACTCGGAGAGCCTGACGAATCGGGAAGAAGAAGACCTGTGCCTATTCCGGATGCAAATTTCAGAATACCCATCGATGTCGGGATAATTGCAATCGGAAATAGTCCAAACCCATTAATTCCGTCAACCACACCTGATATAGAAACAGGCAAATGGGGTAACATCATTACGGATCCGGAAACAGGGAAAACATCAAAACCAGGTGTATTTGCAGGGGGGGATGTTGCCACTGGCGCGGCTACAGTTATTTTAGCGATGGGTGCAGGAAAGATCGCTGCAAGAGGCATCCATGACTATCTGATGAATAAGACCTGAAAAATTGTAATTGCCTTCCCAAAATGCCTTATGAGTCGAAGGGTCGAAAGGTCGAAGGGTCGAAGAGGTCGAAGGGTCGAAGGGTCGAAGAGGGCGAAGAGTCGAAAAGTCGAAGAGTCGAAAAGAAAGAAAGTCTGAAAGTCAAAAGGTCAAACATTAAAATGGAGAAAGCGAAAAGGTTTGAAGATTTGTGGATTTGGCAGCAAGCTCGTGAATTGGTAAAAGAAATCTATCAGGATTTCCGCTCTGGACCTGGTTCAAAAGATTTTGGCTTTCGTGGTCAGATTCAAGAAGCAGGGATTTCGATCATGAACAATATTGCAGAAGGATTCGAGCGCCGCACTGACCCTGAATTCGCGCGATTCTTGGATATTGCAAAAGGTTCATGTGGCGAGGTCCGAAGCATGTATTACTCTGCAGAAGATCTCAGCTATGTCGACTCGGCAACTGCAAAAAAAAGACGTTCCAAAGCCAAAAAGATCTCAGCAGGTATTTCTTCTCTGACTGCATATCTGCGTATACCAAAATCCTGACTCTGACACTCTTTGACTTTGAGACTCTTAGACTTTTTGACTTTCTTCCTTTTATTACCACTCCAAACTATCCTCGAGCCTGATATCATTTAAATCTTCCTTGCTTAATCCATGCCATCTGCAACCTTTTTTAGAACAGAGATAAAAATCCAGCAGTTTCGTTCTGGCACTGATTTCGATCCTGAAAACCTCGCTTTCACACTCTTCACAGTATTTACCTTTAACCATCAGACTGGTATCACAATGAAAACATCTTAAGTCTCCTATCTCTTTACCCTCGTGTAAGAAGATGGTTGATTTGGAAGTAAAAACATTAAGATAAGGACTAATCATAATGTACCCTACCTTCTTGCCTTTACCCACCTTCAATTTGATCATATTATTTTCAACCAGGGTTTTCTTGCAATGCGGGCAAAAAGCATG
>DAOVQI010000358.1 GCA_030628785.1 Bacteroidota bacterium | reverse complement strand
CCTGTAAGCCAATAATATTCACGATTTTGGGGATCAGTTCTTTTATCATATTCTTCCTGCCAATGCCCATCCGTTTGTCTGCAAATTTTAATTCCTTTGATAATCTCCTTCTTCCCTGCCGGTATATTTACATTCAGGCAAGTTCCTTTTTCCAGGTTATTCAATAATACCTGTTCAATGATCCGCTTGGAATAAAATTTTGCAGCAGTAAAATCAGCGTCTTTAGAGAAGTCTGATAGAGAAAGTCCTATGGAATTTATTTTGTTAATACCTCCTTCGATGGCTGCAGCCATTGTCCCTGAATAAACGACACTTACCGATGCATTTGAACCATGATTGATCCCCGATACCAGCAGATCGGGCTTTCGGTTAAGCAATTGGTTGATGGCTATTTTTATACAATCAACCGGGGTTCCCGTACAACTGTAAACTTTCAGGTTTTTTTCTTCCCTGACTAAGATAACCCGGATCGGATCTTTAATGGTAATTGCATGCGACATCCCTGATTGGCTTTCCCTGGGTGCAACCACCATAACCTCGCCAAACCCGACAATCACATCGATAAGCTCTCTGAGGCCTTTGGCTCCCACGCCATCATCGTTGGTCACAAGGATCAACGGTTTGTATTCTTTTTCTCTGTCTTTCATTCTTTAATAAAAATCAGATACAAAGATATCCAAATCACAGATTAGTTACTAAAATTCTTTACTTTTGTTTTTTAAATCGTACATCTGACTATGAAAATTTCTTATAACTGGCTAAAAGAATACATAAACCTGAATATTGGCCCACAGGAAACTGCTGACATTTTAACCAATACGGGGCTCGAAGTGGAAGGGATAGAAAGGTGCGAGTCTGTGAAAGGGGGATTGGAAGGAATTGTTATTGGAGAAGTAAAAAGTTGCAAAAAGCATCCAAATGCTGATAAATTAAGCATTACAACCGTTGATATCGGAAAAGACCGGTTGCTGAATATTGTATGCGGGGCCCCAAATGTAAAAGCAGGACAAAAAGTCCCGGTAGCAATCGAAGGAACCACATTATACCAGGGGGATGAGTCTTTCAAAATAAAAAAGACAAAAATAAGAGGGGAATTTTCTGAAGGGATGATATGTGCCGAGGATGAATTAGGACTTGGTACTTCCCACGAAGGTATAATTGTTTTGGATGACAAGGCTAAAGTGGGAACACCTGTCAGAGATTATTTCGATATAGAAACAGATGTTGTTTTTGAGATCGGGCTTACACCGAACCGCATTGATGGCGCTTCCCATTTTGGAGCAGCAAGGGATTTAGCTGCTTATCTCAATCAAAGCAGGAAGACCGAGTGGTCAAAACCTTCTGTGAAAGTTTTCAGACCTGACAATACCAAAAATGTAATTGATGTTGTTATTGAAAATCCTGTTGCATGTCCACGGTATGCAGGTGTAACTGTTTCCGGAGTAGATGTTGGAGACTCCCCCAACTGGCTTCAAAACAGGCTGAAATCCATAGGACTGGTTCCGATCAATAACATCGTTGATATAACCAATTTTGTTCTTTACGAGACAGGACAACCATTGCATGCCTTCGATGCAGACAAAATCACCGGAAAAAAGATCATCGTAAAAACCCTGAAAGATGGCGCCATTTTTATAACGCTCGATGAGATAAAAAGGGAACTCTCTGACGAAGACCTGATGATTTGCAACGAAGAGGAAGGCATGTGTATTGCAGGTGTTTTCGGGGGAATTGATTCGGGTGTTACTGAAAAAACAAAAAATATCTTCCTTGAAAGTGCCTATTTTGATCCTCTTTATATCAGAAAAACAGCAAAACGACATGGACTTAATACCGATGCATCATTTCGCTTCGAGCGGGGTGCTGATCCTGATATGACTATCTATGCACTAAAAAGAGCAGCTCTCCTTGTAAAAGAGATTGCAGGAGGGAAAATATCTTCAGATATCGTGGATGAATATCCAACACCAATACCTGATTTTAAAGTAAATCTAATGTATTCGAATCTGGAGCGTCTGGCGGGTAAGAAAATCAATAGTGAGGTAATAAAAAACATACTGACCTCGCTTGAAATTAAGATTATTAATGAATCAGAAGAAAGTTTAAAATTAATTGTACCTGCTTACCGTGTTGATGTTCAGCGTGAAGCTGATGTGATTGAAGAGATCCTGAGAATTTACGGATACAACAATATTGAGATCAATGAAAAAGTTCAATCCACTCTATCTTATTACGAAAAACCGGATAAGGAAAGAGTCATCAACCTGATATCCGATATGTTGGCCGGTAACGGATTCAACGAAATAATATCCAACTCCCTTACACCTTCGACTTATTATATAGATTCAAGTGTTTTCCCTTCTGAACATACGGTTAACATTCTCAATCCGGTGAGTATAGACCTTAATGCCTTGCGGCAAACCCTTCTTTACGGAGGATTGGAAGCGATTGCCTATAATATCAATCACAAGAACCCAAATCTGAAATTTTACGAATTTGGAAATTGCTACCGTTTCAGCAAAAATCATCTTGAAAATCAGCCATTAGCCCATTATTATGAAGAAGAACACCTGGCACTTTTCCTTACCGGGTATAAATCTTTTCCGGGCTGGAACAGCGCTGCTCAATCCGGTTCATTCTTTTACCTGAAGTCATTTGTAGAACGAATTCTAATACGGTTGGGATTTAATCCTGATGATTTCCTAAAAGCAGATTCCGTATTGGATTTTTTTGCAGAAGGTTTACAGTATGGCTTGAACGGATCAGGAATTGTTGAATTCGGAAAGATAAGTACCGGTATACTACAAAATTTTGATGTAAAACAGGATGTTTATTATGCCGATTTCAACTGGAAAAATATCCTTTTTTCAACAAAACCCCATAACATAACTTTTGTTGACCTGCCCAAATATCCGGAAGTAAAGAGAGATCTGGCACTTTTACTTGATAAATCAATAAGATTCGATCAGGTTAAGGAATTAGCTCGAAAAACGGAAAGAAAACTGCTTAAAAGCATTACCTTATTTGATGTTTTCGAAGATGAAAAGATCGGGAAAAATAAAAAATCATATGCTGTAAGTTTTATCCTGCAGGATAAAAACAAGACCCTGACCGACCATCAGATTGATGAGATTATGACGAACCTTATGAGGGCATATGAAAAAGAATTAGGCGCTCAAATACGTTAATCCTAATCCGGATAAACCGGAAATCCCAAAATTCAAATAACAAATATCAAATAAATTCCAATTCCAAAATTCAAAAAAAACAAACGTTTGATAATTTTGTGATTGATTATTGTTATTTACCTACCCGGAAAGGGAAACAAGGATAATCGGGTTTAGAATATTGGTTCAAATTAGTCATTGCCCCGAAAGCTTTCGGGGTGGGATTTGATTAGAAATTAGTCCCAATTCCCAATAACCCAATTGGTACTTGGTTTTTGGAATTTATTTAGAAATTAGGTCAATTAGGTTAATTAGATTAATTAAATTTCTGATTAATGTTTAT
>DAOVQI010000030.1 GCA_030628785.1 Bacteroidota bacterium | reverse complement strand
TTCAATTCACCCTTTCCCTCAAGCCCGATATTGCTCATTTTTAAATCGTTAAAATAAACTCCCTTGCCACCGTATACAGGAAGTCCCTCTTCGGGAGTTGAGTGGGAAAATCCGAGTGAATTATCTTTCTGTACAACCAATTTTTCCTTTATTGTTGGGAAAATATTCCCACTATAGAATTCTCCACTGAAGTTTACATCTTCTTTGGTGAAATTATCCAGATGGTGAATGGTGTATGGATCAAGTTTAAAATAAAAGTCATTTTTTGAATATGTACTATCAAGCTTAGTAGACTTATCATAATAAACATAAGAATTTTCATTACTATTGAATATTGGATATTCGGGAAAACCGGATAGTCCTGATTTATTATGAGGCTTGTCAATGATTAATTCTCCGGTTACCATCACGATGATATTCTCAAGTTCTTCCAGATAATGTCGCCCATATTCATCGACCAATCCTGTCTGAACAGAGATTTTAAGAGAATCGATGTTATACAGATTAACTTTAAAGGAATCATAATCAAAGACAAAGTTACTTCCAGAAAATGTAAACAATCCTCCTCGGATTGTACCGTCGAACGTAAAATTTCTGTTTTTCTTTAAATTGATTTTATTCCCTTTTGGATAAATAACAACATTTTGAGAATCACTCAGAAATATTCTGGGAATACCGTTTATGGTTAAATTATATGTTTCCAGATCCAGGATTGCATTTTCAAGGGGGGCGTTTGTGTTTGAAACGAAGTCAATAACATCATAATCAATGTTGCCGGCATACGCATCGAGGTAATCAAACAAACTTTTTTTAAGGGTTACTTCCTGGTTGTTTTTGTTATAATATACAAAACCATCATTAGACAGGCGAACACATAATGCTACTATTTGATGAGCCGGCTTACTCATCCATCTGGCAAGTTCCTCTACCGGGAAGGTCTCAGAATAATACCATTCTGCAAACTTTTTTAATAAATATAAAGGATGGAACTCGTCCATTGCCTGTATTCGGTAAAAATGATTTTGATTAAAATAATTTATGGACTGAAATCTGGACTGGCCTAAAGAGGATCCTTTTGCCATAGTGAACTTCATTATGGTTTCATCCGTTTTCCATATCAGTTGCTCAAATTCCATATCCAATTTATGAAAAGAATTAAAATATGGACCTCTGGTTAAATTGTCATCTGTTCTGTAGAGGGAGACTTCTTTGGTTTCAGTGTCATAATTAAATGCGATATTCGGATGGAAGATGGAATCGTTGTCAAGGTAGATTGAAACGGTAGTATTCCGACTTGTGACCCGGTTGTTTCTGAAAGCAAAAAAGGAAGAGTTTATTTTGAAAAACAATGAATCATTATGATATAACGAGAGCAAAGCGGTTTCATATTCACTTCCTGAGCCATTCATGATCGCTCCCTGCATTGAAAGCCCACCCTCAAAATCGATATTTTCATATAGATCTTTTACAAAAAACCGCTTTGTATAAGAGGTGAATCGGGGATAAGAGGCTCGTTGAGGTGAAGTTGTAACTTTGATTCTTTCTTCGAGAAGGCCTGAAACAGGTTCTTTAAAGTAAAAGATATTGTTAAAGGAGACTGAATCGGCCGAATATTGTGAACGTGTCATGTCAATTTCATACCGGTTCAAGGTAGCAAATACATCATCTCGTTTATAACCGGCTCTTTCCCAAGTTACCATACCACCCAAGCCTTTCCAATACACCCGTTCAGGAAGGAACTCACCTTTTGTCTGAAAGATCATGCCGCTATCGTTTTGTGCATAGCAGATAAGATCTACTTCATCAAAAATAATTTTAAAATCGGTGTCGAAAACAAACTTATAATCTCCCGAACTTGATTTCCATTGGGTCGAGGGTGATTTGAAGAGAGTATTATCCGATAAGATCCAATATGTGATTTGAAGAAACCTGTCAATAATTCTTAAGGATAATCGCTTCTTTTCAATGATATTATTTAATCCTTCCACCCAGGTATTAAACTGATCAGGATCAAAAGAGCTTTCTTTAAATTCTGTAAGTGAAATAAGGTAATTTTTAAAGTGAGGAATTGGTCTGGCTTTTCGTTTTATTAAAGAGTTTGAAATAGATATAATTTGATTTCTCTCCTGGTCAGTGTATGCTCCTGTTTGCCACAACCCAATGAATTTGTTAAGAACTAATTGGTTTTTTTCAGTAATATTCTTGCCCATAAAGAGATTTAAATCCTCAATATATTTGCTCGTGTCGGTCGAGAACTTTTTGAATGTCTGTCCCCACAATGGATGAAACACCGGGAGGATTTGTGCCAATAGGAAAAAAAGGATTAATTTTTTCATGAATGAATGCTTAAACGGTTAAAGATATAAACACCCTTTCTGCAAACCAAAAAACAGAGTAAGTTACTCACCGGGTGATTTCGAGTCACCCGGCAAATGAATTAATTATAGCAAAAAAATCATCAGCTTTTAGCGAGGCACCACCAATTAACCCACCATCAACATCCGGATTGGCAAAGAGTTCCTTAGCATTTGAGGGTTTGCAACTACCTCCGTACAGAATAGAGATTGATTCAGCTATTTCATTACCATATCGTTCAGCAATCAGATTCCGGATAAACCGGTGCATTTCCTGAGCCTGATCCGGAGTGGCATTAACCCCGGTTCCGATAGCCCAAACCGGTTCATAGGCAATTACGATCTTCTTGAATTCTGATTCTTCAAGATCGAATAAGGCTTTGTCAAGTTGATTTTTAACAACATCAAAGTGAATTCCCTTTTCTCTTTCTTCAAGCCTTTCCCCACAGCAGAATATTGGAATGAGATTTTTAGCCAAAGTAAGGTTGACCTTTTTATTTAATATTTGCTCCTTTTCCCCAAAATAGGCTCTTCTCTCCGAATGTCCTATTATCACATATTTTGCACCTGTAGATTGGATCATTTCGACTGAAATTTCTCCCGTATAAGCTCCCCCGGGTTCTGAAGCACAGTTCTGAGCAGCAATTGAAATAAATTTGGGATCAATAATTTTATTAACTTCAGCTAAATGAATAAAAGGAGTTCCGAGTATTACTACAACTGATTTGTTATTGCTTTTTGAAACCAGGTTATTTACTTCATTTGCTAATTCAATACCCTCTTTGAGGGTTTTATTCATTTTCCAGTTTCCGGCTACAATTTTGTTTCTCATAATTTTAGAGGGTTTTAGTTATGTAAAAAAATAAGATTTATTTCCATAATTTCCAGTATCGTCTGTCGTTGTTCGGTAACGGGGTGAAAAGGCAAAAGTACTAAAACCAACACCCAGCACCCAGCACCTAACAATTAACTTATCACATTTTATAACATTCTATTTCTTTTGGTTCCGACACACACTGATTAGTCATTTTTTTACCTGCTACAAAAGTGCTTCCTTATTATGTTAAACAAACTTAAAGCAAGAATTATTATCAGGAACAGATTCAGGCTTTTTGAAAATTCATACCTTTTTCTGTAATTGGTTAACAAGCCGGACAGGTAATTTCCCTTCATTTCTTCCGTTTCAGTGAAATCATTATAATGCCATTTTCCAACAATAATTCCGTCCTTTAAAAGAACCAGACCCGGGTTAGAACGTATAACTGTTTTAAGTGTGGTTTCATCGGTAAAGAAAAAGTCAAAATTCAGATCCATAGTATTTGACATAACATCAATTTCAGAAGATGTTGATGCAGTAAGACAATAAAAATTCAAATTATATTGATTACAATACAATGCAATATCGTTGGCTTTATTCAGACCGTTTTGATTTGCGCCGGATAAACTGTATGAGATCATTAAAAATGAATAATTCTCATCCGATAGTACCAGGTCGGTAATTTCATAGCCTTCACTGTCAATAATATCAAAATCATGAATAGCCGGCAGGTAGCCTTCTTTTATCAGAGAGGATTTCTGATCAACAAATTTCCAGGTTGTATCTTGCCACGGATAATCTTCAATGGTAAATTCCTTTTTTATTCCATCTTTCTCATAAATAAGGATGGTTTTATATTCATCCTGTGGTGCACCTTCCGGAATCTCCATCTTTTCCGGGATATATGTTCCAACATTGTAGGGTCTAAAGTCAATAAGCGGGAGATGGTAGTAACTATAAATGGAAAAAGCAACAAAAACCAGCAGAATAACAGATAGTATTGTCATTTCAACATTGGCAGGAAAAACAATTTGATATTTTTTTCTGGAAATAAAGACAAAAACAACAAATACCATCAAAACAAGATTCTTATAAAATGTCTCCCAGTTGGTTAAAACAATAGCATCCCCAAAACAACCACAATCTTCCACCGGATTAAAGATTGCAAGAACTAAAGTAAGTAGAGTGAATACTGACATAAAAATCATTACACCCCATGCGCCCATTTCAATTTTAAAGCCGGTTAGGAGTGAAATTCCAATAATAAATTCTGCTGCTATTAAAAATACTGCAAGAGGAAAAGCCACTGGTTCAAGAAACTCCAACCTGAAAGCAACAAAGTAATCAATGAATTTGTATGCTGATCCAAGCGGGTCAACTACTTTTACAAAACCGGAGAATACAAAAACAATACCCAATAAAATGCGGCTTGTAATTCGTAAAACACTCATCTATAAAAATTTGTTTTTAAATCATTCAAAAAAATCAAATAGAAACCGCTCATCATAATCTATTTTAAATTTAAGATTGTTAAACAAAATTGGCTAAATTAAACTATGTTCACAAATCGATAATTTATCAATCGTCTACAACGAAAATATTCTGTGTGGCTACATTAGGCTACAATAGTATAACCGCTACGCGGTATTTTTCTTTTTAGTATCAATTCACTGAAAAGCCAAAACTACGCATTTCCCGGATGAACCTAATTTATGCTATACGCTGTTAAACTTTATTTTCCGCCAATGGTCGGATAAGTTTAGAAAACTTTTTAATTAATGGTTAAACTGTTAAATGGTTAAATTGTTTAAAAAGTAAATTAACAATTTAACAATTAGGCAATTTAACAATTTGATAATTTATCATTAACAAAAAAAACCCGCACCGTATTCTCCAACATTTATAAAACCCCAGTTGACATGGGTGGAGTTGCCATTATACTTCTGACTTCCTATGTCTTCAAATGAAGATCCACAAAGGGTTAAGGCCTGTCATTGGCATATTGAGCATTACTCCAATTTAAATAATGTTGAGTTTCAAAACAATTGAAGAAACAATGCGGGTAAAATCTTAATATGTTAAAGAACGTTATTACTCTCTTTCAATAAATTTTTCTAAAACAGTGTTTAACTCTTTAATATTTTCAACAAATGGTGTAACATCCTGTTTTGCGTCACACTCAATTACTTTAATTACATATTGTAAAGCAGCCATTGCCAGAAAATCCTGCACATCTTTATCTGAATATCTTTGTTTGTATTTAAGTACTTTTTCATTTATCATTTTGGCTGCTCTTCGAATTTTCTCCTCATCTCTCCTATCTATTTTTAACGGATAATACCTGTCGGCAACGTTTACCCTGATTGAAAGTTTTTCATCCATTAATTGAGCCTAAATTTTACCTGTTTAAAAGAGCAATACATTTATCAATCTCCCGCACGATTCGATTTACTTTGATTTTAGCATCATGAGCATCTTCACTTGATGCCAAAACCGTCTTTACTATTTTTAATGTTTCATATTTGTTTCTTAATTTTTCTATTTCCTTTTCTTTAATCTTTAGTTGTTCGGACAGCTCATTTTTTTCGCTTTGTAACTTCTCTTTCTGATTCTTATTTTTCTCATACAATGAAATAATAATATTAATCTTGTCACTTAAACTTTCAATTATTCCATCGTGTTCAATATGCATTACAACGTATTTAATACAAAGTTAATATTGCTTTAGTAAATTCAAAAAAATAATCATTCCAAATTTCGCCAGAATGGATAAAAATTATAGATTTACGGTTTTCCTGAAGAGTAGATAATTGGTCGTTATCTGATTTATCATGAGAAATACTTGTTATGAATCTTTCAAGCCCTATGGGCTGTAAGGTTCTATATGGTTTTGATCTCCAGTGAGTAAACTCACTGGCTATTGTCTATAAGTCCCTTCGGGACTATTGCTTTAATTAATAACTGATTGTAAACACGAATGGCTTTAGTTTAAATAAGCGTTGTGATTCTAATTTCATTATGAAGAAAATTATTGCATCAAATATTTTGCTTTTCCTTTTTAGTATAATAAATGTTTATTCCCAGGCAATAATCGATCGACCTGATTTTCGGTCACCTGTTGATTTTCCAATTTACCTGTCTTCTAATTTCGGCGAAATCCGCAAAGATCATTTTCATTCAGGAATTGATATAAAAACACAAGGCGTAATAGGAAAAAAAATATATTCAACCGGCAAGGGCTATATCTCCAGAATAAATGTATCTCCGAATGGCTTTGGAAAAGTTTTGTATATAACTCATCCTGATGGATATGTTACCGTATATGCCCATTTAAGCAACTTTAATCCCAAAATCGAGGAATTTGTAAAGCAAAACCAATATCGAAGAAAGATCCACCGGATTAATCTTTTTCCAATACCAAACCGGTTCCCTGTAAGCAAAGGCGAAATCATCGGTTTATCCGGAAATACTGGGAGGTCACAAGGTCCGCACCTTCATTTCGAGGTTAGGGATGCTAAAAATGAGCATCCCCTGAACCCACTTCTTTTCAATTTTGACATAGAAGATAACATGAATCCTAAAATTATAAGCTTGTTTATCTATCCTTTGTCAGGAACCAGTCATGTTAATCAGCAAACCAAAAAGAAAAGATATTTAACAAAGGGAAATAACGGAAGATATATTTTAAATTCAGATCATCCCATACCGGTTTGGGATAAAATTGGATTTGGTATTGAAACACTTGACTATTTAAATCATTCATGGAATAAATGCGGGGTTTATTCGATTGAAGTTCTGATCGATGGCGAACAAACTTATTACCATGAAATGGATGAATTCTCTTTTGGTGAAACCAGGTATGTGAACAGTTTCATTGATTATGAAGAAAAAGTCAGGAAAAACAAGAACATTCATTGCACTTTTGTTGCCCCAAACAATAATTTAAGTGTTTATAAAGCCCTTAAAAACAATGGGATAATTCAATTAACCGACCAGCAAGTTCATGAAATATCAATTTTCGTAAAAGATGCTTATCAAAATACATCAAACCTGAAATTTCTGGTCAGATCGATAAAAGTGGATACATTAGTTTATGAGAAAGTGAAAACAGACTACACAAGGATCATGCCTTATAATTTGGATAACACGTATTTCCATAACGACTTTAAGATCGTTATCCCAAAAGGTTCACTTTATGACACCCTCTTTTTCCGGTATGCAAAAACTCCGGCAATTCCAGGTAGTTTTTCACAAACCCATCATGTACATAACCGATACGTTCCTGTACATAAACCTTTTTCTCTTTGGATAAAACCTGACAGTTTACCCAAAGGATACGAAATGAATTTGCTTATTGCTTCTATTAATAAAGAAAATGAAGTCAGTGCAGTTGGTGGTAAATGGGATGGAAAAGGAGTTGAGGTACAAACCAGAGAATTTGGAAAGTTTTTCATTGTAGCCGATACCGTTCCTCCGGAAATTAGACCCGTCAACATAAAAAACCATACGGATTTATCAGGAAAAAGTAGCATTCGGTTTGTGGTAACCGATAACCTCTCAGGCATACATTCATACAACGGATTTATTGATAACGAATGGGTATTGTTTGAGTATGATCCAAAAAATGACCTTGTTTTCTATACCTTCGATGAGAAACGCCTGGAAAAAGGGAAAAATCATGAATTGGTTTTAACCATCATCGACGGGAAAGACAATATATCGGTTTACTATGCAAAATTCTTCTGGTAGATTACTTATAAAGGACCCTGCAAAGATTAGACTCACTAATAAATTCAAATTGCTTGTTCCTGGTTCCTGGTTCTTGGTTCCTGGTTCCTAGCCTCAGCCTTATTCCACAATCATTCCCATAACGATTCCGGATACAACCCCTGGTCGACCAATTCTTTCAATCTCCTCACAACAGCAGGTTTATCTTCCCTGTATGTTACACCAAACCATTTATCCCCGCTTTCCAAAACCTTTATCCTTGCTCGTTTATTTTGTATTAATTCCGTAATCATAATGGGTATAAAAAATTCAGCTTTGGGGTTATCTGAATTTTTTTGAATAAACTTTCTGAAATAGTTTTCCAGATAATCAAAGATCGAGGGTTTAAGCCCCCAAAGATTCATTGAAACAATTTCCTTTCCGGTTAATTCAACCTGTTGTCCATCTTTTTCAGTGAAAACAATTTTATCGTTTAACTTTTCGATATTGGTACGTTCGGTAACCACATTCAGAAAATTGTTATGGTCGGTTTTACATACTCCCCTTGCAACATTTCCATATTCAGATAAAGTTTTATCCAGTTGATAGCCAACCATGCAAAAATCTGTTTTATTTTCAGATGAAACGAGATAATCCGCCAAGATCCCAAAAGAATTTCTTCCATAAAAGTCATCAGCATTGATCACTGCAAAAGGTTCATTTAATTTGTCAACAGCAACCAAAACAGCATGTCCGGTACCCCAGGGCTTTTTTCTTTCATTGGTTGGTCGTATACCTGTTGGTACCATATTTATTTCCTGTAGAACATAATCTACCTCAACTTTATCTGAAAATTTCGGCTGGATCAGCTCATTAAATTCCTTTTCAATATCTTTGTGGATAACGAAAACGATTTTTTCAAAACCCGCTCTTAATGCATCATAAATGGAATAATCCATTATCGTTTCTCCTGATGTACCAACTTTGTCAATCTGTTTGAATCCACCATAACGATTACCTATTCCGGCTGCAAGTATCAGAAGTGTAGGTTTCATGTTTTTCAGTTTAATAAAATTTAAAATCCGTGCAATAATAAAGAAAATTATATTTTCAGATGTCATATAGTCTCTTTTTTTTTAATTTATTTTTCAAGGTTGTGATTTTATCCATAAGCATATGAATTGTAACTAATCTGGGTACTGGGTACTGGTGTGTTTGAAGTTTTTAGTTTAAAGTTTAAAGTTTCTGGTTTCAGAGTTATAAGATACAGGTTTACTCGCTCCCATGATCCTTCCCACTACCTGCTCGTGAAGTTTGGTTTCCGGGTATAACGTATAACTTATAACGTATAACTTATAACGTATAACGTATAACTTCAATAATTAGCCTGAATATAAAAAAGAGACTTTAAAAAACTGAATAGACACGAATTTATTTATAAAGCTTCCTTATCTTCGCCTAAACTTGTAAAAATCAAAATCATGAGTCGCTATACTGTCATTGGTGTGATGTCCGGAACTTCGTTCGACGGATTGGATATTGCTTTATGCCAATTTGAAAAGAAATCGAACAAATGGAATTTCAGAGTTCTGGAAGCTAAAACAGATCCTTATTCTTCAGAATGGAAACAACAACTCACCCATGCCATAAAATTAAACGGACAGCAATTAATTAAACTTGACAGTACATATGGCGCATATATCGGTGAGAAGGTTAATCAATTCCTGAAAAAACATCCGATCCGGATTGATTTTATTTCCTCACACGGACATACTGTATACCATCAACCGGAAAAGAGGGTTACTCTTCAAATAGGAAACGGTGCAGATATTTTGGCTAAATCAGGTATCACCACTATTTCAAATTTCAGATCGGTTGATGTTGCCCTTGGCGGACAAGGAGCTCCTCTTGTGCCTGTTGGAGATGAACAATTATTCCCTGAATACAAATATTGTCTTAATCTGGGCGGAATTGCAAATATTTCTTTCAAACAAAAAGGAAAAAGAATTGCATCTGACATTTGCCCGGTTAATATGGCTATAAATTACCTGATGCAGAAGGTAAGCAAGGAAATTGACAAAGACGGCGAAATGGCACACTCAGGTATACTCATTCCACAACTTCTTGTACAACTTAATAATCTTGATTTCTATAAAAAACCTGGTCCAAAATCCCTTGGCAGAGAATGGTTTGAATCGGAATTTATGCCTATTTTAGATAAACATGATTTTGGTCTCAGAGACCTCCTGAGAACTACTTATGAACATATCGCCACTCAGATTACCCTCGCAACTGAAAGTTCAGTTAAAAAACCGGTGCTTATTACTGGTGGCGGAGCACATAATAAATTCTTAATTGACCTGCTTAAAGCAAAAACCAATCATCAAATCATTATACCTGACAAACAAATCATAGATTTCAAAGAAGCCCTTGTCTTCGCATTTCTCGGTGTATTAAGAATGCGGCATGAAATCAATTGCCTGGCCTCCGTTACCGGAGCAAAAAAAGATAGTGTTGGAGGATGTGTTTATGGAACGATGAACGTTTGAACGATCCGCCGGCTGGCGGAGAGTGAAAACCTCACGAGCGGGCTTGTGATTGTGGACTGTGGGAGCGAGTAACAAGGATGAAAGATTTTGAGTTAGTGAGTTAGTAAGTTAGTGGGTTAGTATGTAAGATGCAAGGGGCATGGAGCCTTGGGGTATGGGGAAAGAGGAGGATTCAAGATAAAAGTTTACCCCGTGAAACCCTGCAAAGCAGGAGCAACGAAGTTGCTGTTTCACAGGGTGAAAAGATAAAAGTCAAAGAGCAGAAGGGGCGAAAAGTAGGACGAAGCTCCCTGCCCGAATGACTTCGGTCGGGCGGGCTCCTGGCCAGTGCCACAGGCATCCCTACGGGGGAGGCCTGCCCCGTGAAATGTGTTTTTTTATTAATGATTTCATGGGGGGTGTCCCGAGCGTCAGCCCTGTTAAATAAGTTTCGTTTTATTTCATAATTTAAAAGAGCCTGCCTCCTTAAATAGCGATAAGATCGCTTGAGCTTTAGCTCAATTTCACAGGGCAAGCGAGGGACGGGGTGGTTGTTTAAATAAGAATCAACCACCTCCCCCTCCCTCCGGTCGGGTACTCCCCGCCCGACTGAACGAATCAGTCGTTCGGGCGGGCTCCTTTCTAAGGAGGAGAATTTTGTTAGTATATATTAAACAGTTGTCATAAAAAAAGGAAACTTATGGAAAATTTCATTGCCTATAATCCAACCAAAATACACTTCGGGAAAGATGTTACTGACTCTCTTGGAGAAGTGGTAAAACAATACGGAAACAATGTATTACTGATTTACGGTAAGGGATCAGTTATTAAATATGGCTATTACGACCGTATAATTAAACCGCTTAAAGCAATAAAAGTAAAAATAACGGAGTATTCCGGAATTAAACCCAATCCTGTTGTTGAAGATGTGGATAGTGCGGTTGAGCTGAGCCTGAAAGAAAACGTTGAAATGATTGTGGCCCTGGGAGGCGGAAGTGTAATTGATACAGCAAAAATTATTTCCCTGTGTATACCGGGTCGATTTAAAGGATGGGATGTAATGAAAAGAAAAGTTGAACCATCTTCAGCAATACCTCTTATTGCCGTTTTAACACTTGCAGCAACAGGCACTGAAATGAATGGCGCTGCTGTTATACAGAATCATACAACACAGGAAAAGATTGGGTATGTTAATGAACTGGCTTATCCAAGGCACTCCTTTCTGGATCCTCAGTTTACAGCAACAGTACCTTTCGAATATACTTCTTTTGGAATAGTCGATCTGATAGCCCATGCTTTGGAGGCATACTTTGGAAAAGGTGATGTATCACTCTCGGATCGAATTGTATTCTCAATTATCAAGGATGCAATGCATTATGCTCCTCTTCTATTAAACGATCTTGAAAATTATGAATACAGGGCAAACATAATGCTTGATGCTACTTGTGCACTTAACGGTATGACCAACTACGGTAGGAAAAGCGGTGATTGGGGAGTTCATGCAATAGGCCATCAGCTCTCACTGCTCTATGATGTTCCCCATGGTGCCTCATTATCCATTGCATATCCTGCCTGGTTAAGATTACATAAAAACAGAATACCGGATAGAATTTTACAACTTGGTGAAAAACTTTTCAACACGAACTCTGTTGAAAAAACCATAGAACAGCTAATCAAATTTTTTGTTTCGGTAAAAAGTCCGGTTCATCTAACCGATATTGGTATTGGAAATATCAAAAAGGCTGAAATTATTGAACTCATGAATAAAAATAAGATAACAGGACTGAACCACAATTTATTGAAGGAAGATCACGCAAGTCTTGTTAATTATATGATGTAATGCTTTACTTAATAAATTTCTTTCAAGCCCTACGGGCTGCAAGGTTCTATATAATCCTGATCTCCAGCGAGTAAACTCACTGGCTATTGTCTATAAGTCCCTCCAGGACTTTAATTGAATTAATTTTAAGCCTTTCATTGAAACTAACAATATCCGAATAAAAAACGTCCCGTAGGGACAGAATGGTAATAGACAGCTATTTTAATGGCTGGTAAATAGAGATCAATAAAAAAAGATACGTCCCGCTGGCGGGACTGAAAGAATTTCTTTTGAACCTTCAGGGGTTCCGTATTTCAAAACAAGTGTATTTCCAGATAGTTAAATTATTGACAATTATTTATAAGTCCCTTTTGTACCATAATTTCACCACACGTTTAGTCATTACTTTCAAATTGCTGTTTAGCAGTTTTTAAATCTTTTCCTATTTTTGTGGATTCAGTTTAACACTATAAACACAATTGCGTAATGAAAAAAATAATAATTCTGATTTTCACGGTTCTCCTTTCATTAATAATGAGTAATAAAACCGGCTACAGTTGCACCAATTTTCTTATCACAAAGGGTGCATCAACTGATGGTTCAACCATGATCACCTATGCGGCAGATTCTCATGTGTTATATGGCGAGCTCTATTTTCGTCCTGCAGCAGATTATCCGGAGGGTGCCATTTTTGAAGTGTATGAATGGGACACAGGAAAATTCTTAGGAAAGATCAAACAGGTTAAGCACACGTATTCCGTAGTTGGAAACATGAATGAATTTCAGGTTGCTATTGGTGAAACAACGTATGGCGGCCGTTCGGAGCTGAGAAACAGGGAGGGAATTCTCGATTATGGCGGTTTAATGTACATCTCACTTCAAAGGGCAAAAAGTGCCAGAGAGGCTATAAAAGTAATTGCCGAACTTATGGCTGAATATGGATACTACAGTTTAGGGGAATCTTTCTCGATTTCTGATCCCAGGGAAGTATGGATCATGGAATTGATCGGGAAAGGAAAAGGGAACAAGGGTGCTGTCTGGGTTGCCAGGAGGATCCCTGATGGTTATATTTCAGGACATGCAAACCAGGCAAGAATTACTACTTTTCCGTTAGAGGATGGCAAAACCTCGATCAGTTCAAAAAACCTTGATGAAATCTTTGATCCGGAAATTGAAACGGTTTATGCAGAAGATGTGATTTCAGTGGCAAGGGAAAAAGGCTATTTTACAGGCAAGGATAAAAATTTTAGTTTTTCTGATGCTTATGCTCCTGTAGATTTTGGCGGTGCACGATTCTGTGAAGCACGGGTATGGGCAGCTTTTAACCGGGTTAAGGATGGAATGGAAAAATATCTTGATTATGCTATGGGAGAAAACCTGGACAACAAGATGCCTCTTTGGATCAAACCGGATAAAAAACTTTCGGTTCATGATGTGATGGAACTGATGAGGGATTATTATCAGGATACTCCTATGGATATGACAAAGGATATTGGGGCTGGCCCGTATAGTTGTATTGTCAGATGGAGGCCACTGTCATGGGAAGTTGACGGAGAAAGGTATTTTAACGAACGGGCTACTACAACCCAACAAACCGGATTCTCATTTGTTGCCCAGGGCAGAGACTGGTTACCTGACCCAATCGGTGGAATCCTGTGGTTTAGTGTTGATGATTCATACTCAACAGTCTATACTCCCATGTATTGTGGGATGACCGAAATTCCATGGTCATATGCTGTTGGCAATGGCTCAATGATGGAATTCAGTAACGATGCCGCTTTCTGGGTATTTAATCAGGTATCGAATTTCGCCTACACGCGATATAATCTGATAATTCCTGAAATCCAGGCAAAGCAAAGAGAACTCGAAAAGAAATTTATTGAGTCGGTTCCCTATGTAGATAAAATTGCCGCCGAACTTTACAAGAAGGATAAAAGTCTTGGCAGGCAATTTATCACTGATTACTCGGTTAACCAGGGAGACAATACCGTAAACGAATGGAAAAAACTATATATCCACCTCTTTACACGTTTCATGGACGGAAATGTAAAGGAGCCGAATCCTGGTCAGAAAAACCCCAAACTGCAACAGCCCGGATACAGTAAGGAGTGGTACAAGAAAATTATTGAAGAAACAGGCGATAAATTCAAATATAAAGGGGAAGGTCATTGAATTTCGGATTTCGGATTTCGGATTTCGGACATTTTGCGCAGTAAAACCTCACGCCTGTCCCGTTTTTTCGTAGAGTGGCATGTGTGTTAGATTGTGGG
>DAOVQI010000059.1 GCA_030628785.1 Bacteroidota bacterium | reverse complement strand
GCACTCTTCCCAGCCACTAAAGTGGCCGGCTATTACCTTCCAGTCCCTCCGGGACTAATCCCTTAGATCCTCTACTATGTATTTCTATTGATCTCAATTTATATATATTTATTTGTTCTGCCTACTGCCCGCCCGAACACCCGCCTGAATGAAAGAATTCATTCTTTCGGGCAGGTACCGTTCGGTACGGGTGGACCGACTGTAGACTGCCGACTGTGGACTGCTGACTGTGGACTGCCGACTATTAACTAATTATTTATGAACCTGAAAAATAAGGTTTTTTTTAATCAATTTGCGAAGCTATGTTCTTATATTTGCCAATTGGTTTCTCCCAGTAATTACTCTGCAAATTTTGAAATTATTCAACTTAAATAAAAATATTTTTTCGTATTACCTTAAGGTTTTCCTTCCGGCAGTTATTTTTGCCGTTACTGCCTGCAATCCCACAAAACATATTCCGGAAAACCGGTACTTGTTAAATAAGTATTCCATCGAAAACAATAACAAAGAGATCAAAAAGGATGAATTACGAAATTACATAAAACAAAAACCTAATAAACGGATACTTGGCTTAAAATTTCATCTTTCCCTGTTTAATCTTTCTAAAAAGGATAAAAACAACTGGTTTAATAATTGGTTAAGGACCATTGGAGAAGCTCCGGTTGTTTACGATGAGTTTCAAACACAGAAATCCAAAAAGCAGTTGAATACATTCCTGTCTCATAAAGGTTATTTTTATTCGGTTATAACCGACTTGGTTATTTACCGGGGGAAAAAAGCCAGAATCAAGTACGAAATTGTTACTGGTGAACCCTACACCATCCGTAATATATCCTATCAATTTGAAGATACAACCATCCGGTCATATATCATAAGTGATACTCTGAATTCACTTATTCACCGTGGAGATAATTATGATGCAGATGTTTTACAAGATGAACGATTAAGGATTGAATCCTTGTTGAAAAATCAGGGTTATTATAATTTCTCCTATGAATATATTTACTACGAGGCGGATAGTGCACTTAGATCCCGACAGATAGATCTTAGTATCGGAATAAAAGCATATCAGAAAAAAATTTATACAAACCGGTATGAGAAAGCACCTCACATATCCTATAAGATTAACAATATTTATGTGTTCAGTGATTTTAATCCGCAGGAAGCACTTGCTCAGCCCGAAGCATATTTCCGGGATCTGGATACCGTATTTTACAATGGTTTATACATTGTTTCGAGAAGTAAACAACCTGTCGTAAACCCAAAGGTAATTGCTCAGTCGAATTATTTGAAAAAAGGCAACTTTTATAATTTAACCGATGTTGAACGGACCCACTCACACCTTTCCTCACTTAAGTTTTTCAGGCTGGTTAATATCCAATTTAATGAACTTTACTCTCAGGAAAAAAAGAGTGATGGGGCCTATCTGCTTGACTGCAATATTCAGTTGACTCCTTTTATCCTTCAATCTTATACTGTTGAGCTTGAGGGTACAAACTCATCGGGTAACCTGGGAGGAGCATTAAATTTGTTATATCAACACAGGAATCTGTTTCGTGGTGTGGAAAACTTCAATTTGAAATTAAAAGGAGCATTCGAAACATTAACGGAGGAAATCGGAGGGTTAAGAAACACACTTGAGTATGGTGTTGAAGCCGGCATTACGTTTCCGAAATTTTTGTTTCCCTTTATGGAGTCAGAAAGGTTTGTGAAGAAATACAACCCGAAAACGTCCCTTTCACTTGCATACAACTTTCAACGCAGGCCTATTTTTACACGAACGGTGGCAAATGCCTCTTTTAGTTATAACTGGCATCAGCCGGGATATTCTTCACATATTATTTATCCGGTTGACATCAATGCTGTTAAACTATTTGACATTGATGAAGCCTTCAGGCAACGATTAGATACTACTTCCTACCTGGCTTTCAGTTATAATGATGTGATGATTACAGGTACTAACTATAGCTATATTTTTAATAATCAGGATATTAAGAAGAAGGAGGATTTTATTTTCTTCAGGTTTAATGTAGAAACAGCCGGAAATTTTCTCAGGGGAATTAATCGCATGTCGGATGCTGCAGGTGTTGACACCAGTTATCAGTTATTGGGATTGGAGTATGCTCAATTTGTCAAGGGGGATTTCGATTTCCGGTATCACCGGGTATTGAATGAAGCAAATACAATTGTTTACCGGGCTTTTATGGGCCTTGGGTATCCTTACGGAAATTCACGGGCTATCCCCTTCGAGAAGCAATATTTTGGAGGTGGCGCCAACGGGGTCAGGGCATGGCATGTTCGTTCACTTGGACCGGGTTCATATGACCCAGGTGAGACGACTTTTTTTAATCAAACGGCAGATATAAAAATTGAGGCCAACCTGGAGTACCGGTTTAAATTGTTTTGGGTGCTCGAGGGAGCATTATTTGTTGATGTTGGAAATATCTGGTCGATCAACAGGGAAGAGGCCCGGCCGGGATCTTTATTTGAATGGAATAAGTTTTATAAAGATCTTGCTGTTGGAACAGGAATAGGCACCCGTTTTGATTTCAGCTTTTTTATTTTCAGGTTGGATTTGGGTGTGAAAATGCGTGATCCAAAATACTCTTCCGAAGCCATCTGGATTTTTAACCGGAATCCGGCTTCTACGCAAAAGGAGAACTACAAATTTTCTGATAACTTAACCCTACATTTAGGGATAGGGTATCCATTCTGAGGTCCATGCCACATGCAGACGCTGCCAGGTTCTGCCTGCCCTGTGAAATATTAGCGAAGCTAATGCTGCAGAGCAGCATTCCACAGGGCGGACTCTGACAGGTCTATCCTGCCCAATTTTGCCAATAACCAGAATCCAGTAGCGAGTATCCAGCATACTTATTCTCTATACATAACTCAGTTTAACCATATTGGTCTTACCTCGCTGGTTCATGGGAATGCTTCCAACATGGATGACCACCTCATCATCCTTCAGTACACCCTTTTCTTTTAATATAGTGACAGAAGTTAACACAGCATCGCTCATCTGGTCATATTGGTGGAGGTAGTAAGCTCTAACTCCCCAGACCAGGGATAAAATGCGCAATAGTTTTTTGTTTTTGGTAAAAACAAAAATATCGGCATTTGGTCGGTGACTAGAGATCCTGAAAGCTGTATAACCCGAGTGGGTAAAGGTAATAATGGCTTTAGCTTTTGTCTGGTCAGCCATTTTACATGCATTGTAGCAGATTGAGTCAGGCAGAAAAGATATGTACAACCCCTCAGGTGCATGTTCACGAATAAACTGAAATCCATGTTTTTCCGTCCAGTGGATAATGCTTTGCATGTTTTTTATGACCTCTACAGGGTATTTCCCGACTGAAGTTTCACCACTCAACATCAGAGCATCAGCCCCTTCAAGAACAGCATTGGCAACATCATTGGCTTCGGCCCGGCTCGGCCTGAAATTCTGGATCATACTCTCCATCATTTGTGTAGCAATGATGACAGGCTTTCCATGGTCGATGCATTTTTTAATAATGCTCTTTTGAATCAGGGGTACCTGGTCAAAAGATACCTCAACTCCAAGATCACCCCTGGCTATCATGATTCCTTTTGACATATCAATAATATTGTCAATCTCATCCAATGCTTCCGGTTTTTCAATTTTTGCAATAACCATGGCGTTTTTCTTCCTTTTCTTAATAATTTCCTGCAGATCAATGATATCTGTTACGGTTCTTACAAACGATAGCGCAATCCAATCAGCATCATGATCCAGTGCAAATTGGGCATCTCTAATATCTTTTTCCGTAAGACTGGGCAATAAAATTTTGGTGTTTGGAAGGTTTACCCCTTTATGTGAAGAAAGAATACCTCCATGAATGATTTTTGCTATAACCAGATCTTTTTTATTGGTTTCTTCCACTACCAGTTTAAGTTTTCCGTCGTCAATAAAAATGCTTTCTCCTGGTTTAACATGCTTTGGAAATTCTTCATAACTTAAATAAACCCTTTTCTTTGTTCCTAAACACTCTTTGTTAGTGATCTCAATGGTTTCGCCTTCGGTTAGCATAACTCCGTTATTTTCAATTTCTCCTATTCTGAGCTTAGGTCCCTGAAGGTCGGCAAGGATTGCTACATTGCTTTGCAATTCCCTGTTCAGTTCATTAATGGTTTTAATAACCTTTAAATGATCTTCGTGGGTGCCGTGTGAAAAATTTAGTCGGCATACATCAATACCGGCTTTAAACATATCCTTAAGAACATCTTTTGAAGAGCATGCCGGTCCGATGGTGGCAATTATTTTAGTTTGGGATGGGGAATCAATCATTTTACAAGAATTTTACTCGGTTAATTTTTCAAAGTAAGGATATTTTGCGGAAATATGTTTGGAGAACCAAACATTTTTTACCATTTTACCCCGTTTTAATTTTGCAGTTTAATAAATTTCTTTGATCTGCATGCGGTGTGTTTGACTTATAAAATCCATTCAAAATGGAAAATTTCGATGTCTCGAAGCGTGATAGTTTCGGGAGTAAAATTGGTGTGATTGCAGCGACTGCCGGCTCAGCCATTGGTCTTGGTAATATTTGGCGATTTCCTTATGTCGCAGGGGAAAATGGGGGTGGGGCATTTCTGTTTATTTACCTGGCTTTTATCCTTGCCATTGGTATCCCTGTTATGTTGTCGGAGTTTGTTATTGGCCGGAGCGCCCAATTGAATCCTTACGGGGCTTTTAAAAAGCTGGCTCCGGGAAGGCCATGGTTTCTGATAGGGGTAATGGGAGTTGGCGCTGCTTTTATGATCCTGGCATTCTATGCTGCTGTTGCCGGGTGGACATTGGAATATATTTTCCAATCGATAAATAACGGATTTACAGGCAAGTCACCGGATGAGTTAAGTACTATGTTTGATGAGTTCAGACAGGATTCCTTACGCCCCGTGATCTGGTTCCTGGTATTCATGGGTTTAACGGCATGGATTGTGATATCGGGTGTGCGGAAAGGTATCGAAAAATATACTAAAATTCTGATGCCAATCCTTTTAGTTATACTGGTCGTTTTGTGTATCAGGGCCGTTACCTTGCCAGGTGCCGGTGCAGGATTGTCTTTTTTATTTAAACCGGATTTTTCAAAAATCAATGCTGGAACCATCCTTAAGGCGCTGGGACAGGCTTTCTTTTCACTTAGCATCGGTATGGGCACACTTATCACCTATGGTTCTTATATTAAAAAAAACGATAATCTTGCCACAACCGCAGTAAGTGTTTCTTTTGCTGATACATTAATTGCAATTCTGGCTGGAATCGCCATTTTCCCTGCTGTCTTTGCGTTTGGAATTGATCCGGGTGCCGAAGAAGGACTGGTGTTCATTACATTACCAACTATTTTCCAGCAAATGCCCGGAGGATACTACTTTTCGTTACTGTTCTTTGTGTTGCTTGCAGTGGCTGCCTTAACTTCGACCATTTCAGTTCTTGAAGTGGTAGTTGCCTATTTTGTTGAGGAACTAAAAATGACAAGAAAAAAGGCTACCATTTTTGCAACTCTCTCTATTTCTGTTTTAGGTATTGTTGCTGCCGGATCGTGGGGCTGGTTTGAAAACCTTAAGTTGTTTGGTTCGAATATATTTGGTTTATTGAACTTCACTTCGGCAAACATTCTGCTTCCGTTGGGAGGATTCTTTATAGTGGCCTTTATCGGTTGGTATTTTGGCAAGGAAAAAATCCGCAAGGAGGCTGGAAATGAAGGAGCTTTAAAAGCCAGGTACATTCCTGTTTATATGTTTATCGTGAAGTTTATTGCTCCTATTGCAATTGCTCTGGTCTTCTTGAATGGTCTGGGCATTGTTAAATTTTGATATGCTGATCAAAAAATTTCTTAAAGATTATTTTTCTTTCTCAAAAAGTGAAAGAAATGGCATTCTTGTTTTAATTTTTCTTATCTGCATCCTGCTGATCGTAAACGGTCTGTTGCCATATCTGCAGAAAAACAGGGTGGTTGATTTTTCGGAGTTTGAAAATGAAATTCAGGAATTTGAGAAACAATTGAAGATTGAAAAACAGGATGAAGATAAAAATAAGGATCGATGGTCAGGAGAAGATATCAGGTCTCACTCTCAGAATTATTTTCCGTTTGATCCGAACCAAACCACCAGGAAAGATTGGGAAAGGCTGGGATTGACGGATAAACAAATTAACACAATTTTCAACTATTTAAATAGTGGTGGAAAATTTTATAAAAAGGAAGACCTGGCTAAGATTTACAATTTAAGCCGGGCACAATATAAAACGTTGGAGCCATATATCCGGGTTGAACCACCTGCTTCACATTCTCCGGCAATACCAGTAAATCAATTTAATCCGGAACCAAATGAACATTTTATTGAGATCAATTCAGCCGATACGGTTGATCTGATGAGTCTTTGGGGAGTAGGACCGGTTTTCGCAAGAAGAATTATTAAATACCGGGATCTTCTGGGAGGGTTTGTTTCAAAGGATCAGTTGCTTGAAGTTTACGGGTTTAAACAGGAGACTCTGAAGAGGATTTCCCCCTTTATTGAGGCAGATTCTGTATTGATAATTAAAATTAACATTAATGAAGCAACCTATCGCGAGTTAATCAGGCATCCCTATTTGAATGAATATCAGGTGAGAGCCATTTTGAATTATAGAAAACTGAAGGGTCGTTATACCGAGGTTAAGGAACTGACAGAAAACAAACTTTTGCCACAAGACACATTTCTTCGGGTTAGATCATATTTATGTGTTGAATAAAAAGAATAATTCTATTTTTTTTCGTAACTTTATAGAAGATCGGAATAATAGGTTTGTAACTAATCAGTATATTGGGAAGAAAAGGGGTAAATATTTTTTTCATTTATTTTTTGGAAAAAGAAAATCCAATTTATAAATTTGCGGCTCAAATAAAAATTAAATTATGATTGTAATACCGATAAAAGAAGGTGAAAACATTGACAGGGCCTTAAAAAAGTTCAAGCGAAAATTTGAAAAAACAGGTGTAATCCGGGAACTCAGAGAGAGACAAGCTTTTATGAAACCCTCAGTTCGAAGAAGGAATGAGATAAAAAAGGCTGTTTATATCCAACGGATACAGCAAGATGAAGATTAACATCAACCTATTTGTTGATCTTTCCAGCCATTCGTAAGTACAGTTAATCACTATTTTTCCAGGCAAATATGTTCTTATATATCAGGTAATTATGGATTTGTTTTATAAATAAATGAAAATAAATTCATCCTTCTTCTTATTCACATCGTTAATAGAATATAGCAAACCTTAATCAATAAGGTTACTGATGAGGCACAAGGAATCCTTTCTCAAATATCTCACATTTGAAAAACATTACTCTCCCCATACTGTACGTTCGTATGAAAACGACTTGAATCAGTTTTACGATTTCTGTATGAATACGCAAAGTGAATACAGTATTATTAAAGTTAATTTTAAAGATATCAGGGCATGGGTTGTGTTCTTAATGGAAAATAAAATTTCAGCACGAACTATTAATCGTAAAATATCAACCTTAAAAACATTTTTTAAATTCCTGATGCGTGAAGGGTTAATCGATTCCAACCCGGTCGATAAGGTTCTTTCACTCAAGCAGGAAAAAAAACTTCCTCAGTTTATCGAACAGGCCCAGATGGATGAGCTACTTGATTTTTATCAATTCGGAGATGATTTTGAAGGTGTAAGAAACAGGTTAATTATTGAGATGTTATATGTAACCGGAATACGACGTGCTGAATTGATTAATTTGAAAGACATTGATATTGATATTTCCCGTCTTACCATAAAAGTGTTGGGCAAAAGGAAAAAGGAAAGAATAATACCTATTACGAAAGAATTCAGAAAAAGTATTGAAGCATATCGTATCGTGAGAAATGATATAAAAACAGATACAATGAACTCTTGTTTTTTTCTCACAAAAAGCGGTAAGAAATTATATGAAAAATTGGTTTACAGGATCGTTAACAAACATCTTGAACTGATCACTACTCTGGAAAAGAAAAGCCCTCATATTTTAAGACATACCTTTGCTACTCATTTGCTAAACAGGGGGGCTGACTTAAACGCCATCAAGGAATTGCTTGGTCATTCCAGCCTGTCAGCGACAGAAATATACACACACAATACTTTTAAAAAGCTAAAACAAATATATAAACAGGCTCATCCAAGAGCATAATAAAAAGGAGGTATTCAGATGAATATTCAAATTCATTCGGTTCGGTTTGATGCCGATAAAAAGTTACTCAATTTTGTAAGTGGTAAGGTGAAGAAATTGCTTCAGTATAGTGATGATATTATTGGAGCTGAAGTATTTTTACGTTTGGATAAAGCACAAGATGCTGAAAATAAGATTGCTGAAATCAAGTTAGATATTCCCCGCAGTCCATTGTTTGCAAGGAAGCAGAACAAGACTTTTGAGGAGGCTACCAACCATGCCGTCGATGCTCTTAAGAAGCAAATAACCAAGCAGAAAGAAAAAATGCGCGGTGTTTAAAATCCTAAAAATTATACAAAATATTTTTTGTGATATAAATAAAATATTCCTACATTTGCAAACCGATTTTCAGGAGTGTTCCTGAAATCCAAAGTTCTTTCAAATCGCCGATGTAGCTCAGTTGGTCAGAGCAGCTGATTTGTAATCAGCAGGTCGTGGGTTCGAATCCCTCCATCGGCTCATGTACGGGCAGTGAGGCTTGAAAGTTAAATAATAACTACAGGATTATTTCGAATAATAATAAATTAAATTATAAGTTTCTGTAGGGGAGATACCAAAGTGGCCAACTGGGGCAGACTGTAAATCTGCTGGCGAATGCCTTCGTAGGTTCGAATCCTGCTCTCCCCACTCAGTAGTTGGGTTGTAAAAAGCAGTCGGGAAGATTCTGGCTGTGGCTGGCAAAAACAGGCGGGAGTAGCTCAGTTGGTAGAGCATCAGCCTTCCAAGCTGAGGGTCGCGGATTCGAATTCCGTCTCCCGCTCTATTCTTTTCAAGCCGATGTAGCTCAGTTGGTAGAGCGCATCCTTGGTAAGGATGAGGTCACGGGTTCAAATCCCGTCATTGGCTCAAGAATAACAGTTGAAACAAAAATAAATGAAATATTTAATTATCTAATTTTATAAAATTATGGCTAAAGAAAAATTCAAAAGAACCAAACCTCATGTAAACATCGGAACCATTGGTCATGTTGACCATGGTAAAACCACCTTAACTTCAGCCATTACTATGGTATTAAACAAAGATGGATTGGCCGAGGTTAAAGACTTTGATTCAATTGATAATGCACCGGAAGAGAAAGAAAGGGGTATTACGATAAATACAGCTCATGTCGAGTATGAAACTGTTAACCGGCATTATGCTCATGTTGATTGCCCCGGTCATGCTGACTATGTTAAAAATATGGTAACTGGTGCGGCACAGATGGATGGAGCTATACTTGTTGTTGCAGCTGATGATGGTCCAATGCCGCAAACCCGTGAACATATATTGCTTGCTCGTCAGGTAAATGTTCCGAAAATCGTTGTTTTTCTGAATAAAGTTGATATGGTTGATGATGAGGAATTAATTGAGTTGATTGAAATGGAGGTTAGGGAGTTGCTTGATTTCTACGAGTTTGATGGTGATAATACTCCTGTGATCAAAGGTTCAGCCTTGGGAGCCATGAATGGTGAAGCAAAATGGGAAGAAAAAGTTGTGGAATTAATGAAAGCCGTTGATGAATATATACCCGTACCTCCACGTGATAAGGAGAAAGATTTTCTTATGCCTATCGAAGATATATTCTCGATTACAGGTCGTGGAACTGTTGCAACCGGAAGAATTGAATTAGGTACTGTTCACACAGGAGATGAGTTGGAAATGATTGGACTTGGTGCGAACAAAAGATTAACCGTATGCACCGGAGTTGAAATGTTCAGGAAGATTCTGGATGATGGTGAAGCGGGAGATAACGTTGGTTTGCTGCTTAGAGGTGTTGATAAAAGGGAAGTGAAGAGAGGTATGGTATTAGCCAAGCCAGGATCTATTACCCCTCATACTAAATTTAAAGCTGAGGTATATGTGTTGAAGAAAGAAGAAGGCGGACGTCATACTCCATTCCATCATAAGTATCGTCCTCAATTTTATCTGAGAACCCTTGACGTAACAGGAGAAATTACCCTTCCGGAAGGCACTGAAATGGTAATGCCAGGCGATAATGTAACCATTACCGTTGATTTGATTTATCCTGTTGCTCTTAATAATGGTTTGCGTTTTGCAATTCGGGAAGGTGGCAGGACAGTTGGCGCGGGACAAGTAACAGGTATTATTGACTAGAAGGCTTTATCAACATATAGGTTTTTAGGTTTTTCATTGCAAACCCGTTTTTTTAACCTCAGAAGATCCACACGGGTGTAGCTCAGTTGGTAGAGCACTGGTCTCCAAAACCAGGTGTCGGGCGTTCGAGTCGCTCCTCCCGTGCAAAATCTTAAATATTATGAAGATCAAATCATATTTCCAAGATGCCTATAGTGAGTTGATGCATAAAGTATCATGGCCAACATGGAAAGAGTTGCAGAGTAGTGCAATTGTTGTAATGATTGCATCCATGATTATTGCCTTGGTTATCTTTGCTATGGATTATTCATTTGAGAATTTGATGGGGTTGATTTATAGTATGTTTTATTAAATAAGGGTTGGAAAAAATGAGCGAGAATGTGAAGAAATGGTATGTTCTTAGAGCAATTGGGGGGAAGGAAAAAAAAGTCAAGGATTACATCGATAGCGAAATTAGCAGGCTAAATTTGCAGGATTATATTTCTCAGGTTCTGATACCTACTGAAAGAGTATACCAGATCCGAAGAGGGAAGAAAATCAGTAAGGAAAGAAATTTCTTTCCGGGTTATGTCCTTGTTGAAGCTATTTTAGTTGGCGAAATACCTCATATCCTAAGAAATATTCCGAATGTCATGGGTTTTTTAGGAACCCAAAGGGGGGAACCTGTGCCATTACGTTCCAGTGAAGTAAACCGAATTCTGGGAAGAGTCGATGAACTTGCGGCCAGTGGTGAGGAAATCAGTGTGCCGTTCTGTGAAGGAGAATCTGTTAAAGTAATTGATGGACCATTTAACAGTTTTACAGGTATAATTGAAGAGGTTAATGAGGAAAAAAAGAAACTGAAAGTTATGGTGAAAATATTCGGCAGGAAAACACCATTGGAGCTCAGTTTCATGCAGGTTGAAAAAGAATAGCAATAAACTATTTAAACCAAGGTTATGCACTTGAAACAATTATAAAAACTGATAGTTACAATAATCTATAAATGCTTCCGGAGTAACTATCATGAAGAACATAGCTTCGCGAATTTACCCTGTGAAATATTGCTTTGCAATAAATCTGCGATTTATTTCACAGGGTGAATTAAAAAATATATTTTTGAGAGAGATGTGTTAAATTTGTTTGATTGTAGCACAAGG
>DAOVQI010000239.1 GCA_030628785.1 Bacteroidota bacterium | reverse complement strand
GAGCCGATCTTGGTTTCCGTTGTGCTATGATCCGGGTTGGTAGTCCTGGTGGATTTTAACATATTTTCGTTTTTTTGCTTCCATAAAAACCTCATTATTATTTAATGGGGTTTTTTATTTTACTGTAGATACCATGACAATTCAGGAGTTATATAATTTGTACCGTTGCATAGGAAAAATTTCAATTGACTCAAGAAAACCTGTTGAGGGAGCTATTTTTTTTGCGTTAAAAGGTGAAAAGTTCAATGGAAACCAGTTTGCTGAAGAAGCCCTGGATAAAGGATGCAGCTATGCAATTGTTGATGAAGAGAAATATTTGGCAGACAAACGCTATATCCTTGTTAAAGATGCTTTGACCACTTTGCAAAATTTAGCTACTTTACATAGAGGTAGATTAAATATCCCAGTTATAGCTATTACAGGTACCAATGGTAAAACCACTACCAAGGAGCTATTGACCAGAGTATTGGCAAAACATTATGTTGTTACATCAACACAAGGAAACTATAATAATCATATCGGTGTTCCCCTTACCATTCTGGATATTACATCCAATACCGAAATTGCCGTTGTAGAAATAGGTGCAAACCATATTGGAGAAATTGCTGCTTTGTGTAAAATTGCCCAACCCGGTTATGGAATAATTACAAACATTGGAAAAGCTCATTTGGAGGGTTTTGGGTCATTGGAAAATATAAAAAAAGCAAAATCCGAACTTTTTAACTACCTGGTGAAAAAGAAAGGAACGGCTTTTTACAATGATAATAATAAGATTTTAATTGAATTGCTGAAAGAAAAAATACTAAAAAAAGTTCCACTGGAAAATTATCTTCCCGATCCGTGTTATTATCATTTTGTATCTGCTGATCCTTATTTGAAAATGAAGATGACTAATAATGGAAAGGAATTTTTTATCGATACAAAACTGATCGGAAGATATAATACTGAAAATGTTATGGCAGCCATCAGAGTGGGTAAATTTTTTCAGGTGGAAATAAACAGTATTATAAATGCCATTGAATCCTATAAACCCGAAAACAACCGGTCTCAATTATATCAAACATCATCCAACACACTATTTCTTGATGCCTATAATGCTAATCCAACGAGTATGAGGGCTGCTGTTGAAGATTTTGTTTTACTTAATTATAAAAAGAAACTCCTTATTCTGGGAGATATGCTGGAGTTGGGAAGTGATGCACTTATTGAACACAAAAGAATCATTTCCTTTTTATCTGAGAAAAAAATTGAAAATGTTCTATTAATTGGTAAATCTTTTTCAAAAACAAATGATAATCCGGTCTATAAATCATTTCGAAATACTGATGTTTTTTTTAAATGGTTGAAAGAAAATCCGGTCAAATCGCATTATATTCTGATAAAGGGATCGAGAGTTATGCAATTAGAGAAAGTAATTGAAGCACTGTAGCCTGCGGGCTATCCAACCATTGACCGGCAGGAATTGTTTTTGGATTATATGTTTAAATTCTAACTTTGTAGAAAAAAGATACAAAAAAGTATACCGGTCCACCTACCATCATTCATCAGGGAATATTGGCTCCGTGGACCGGAACAAAAAAATGGTCAATTAGGATATAACAATCTATGATAAAGGGCCTGTTACCAATCCTTTAAAAATTAGTGTAATCTGAACAATTTCCGGACGTGTTCCAATTCTCACAGGTGGCCCCCATGTCCCAAAACCCGAAGAGATATAAAAATGTGTGTTGCCTTTCTTTTTTATTACCGGAATGTAAACAAATAATTGGCGGTAAAATTCCATAACGTGGTTACAATTATGGCGATAAGTTTTGAAAGATAAAAGTGTTTCTTAAAGATCTGCACCAATATCCATAACACCAACGTATTTATACCTAAACCAATAATCGAAATAAAAAGGAAAGAAGAATACTCATGAATAATCTTTGGGTTTGAACTGTGAAATGTCCAGATCCGGTTTAAGATATAATTTGTGGTAGCAGCAATTATAAACCCTGTACCACTTGCAACATATTTCTGGATTTTAAATTTTTCCTTAAGGATCCAGGTTATTGAAAAATCAACAAGCAAACCGGAAGCGCCAACAACTGAAAATTTAACAAATTTACTGATCAATTCAATCATTTCATATCAGGATAGTCAAAGGCATAATTCCTTAAAGGTTTTCTTTCGCAAAATAAATAACTGGAATAAAATACTTTTCCGGTATATCTCTGTATGGTTGTTGTTTTTTACATTTTTTATTAATCTTTTCCGGATTTTCCGGTATTTTCCGAGTTTAGTATAAAATTTCAGATGAGCTTTTAATACAGCATAAAACCTCCTAATTTCCAAAGTAAAAAGAAATTTGAACGCTGCAAGTATATCCAAAGCAATCCGGGTAAACAGGATTGGTAACAAGTTTTTTGCAGGCAGGTTTTTATAAAGTACAAAAAGGTTATTTCTAAAATTCAAATAAAGCTTTCTTGGATGCTGGTTTGGTAAGGTACCGCCACCAACATGATAAATAATTGAATCAGGTGAATACAAGATTTTATACCCCTGGTTTTTTAATCTCCAACATAGGTCTATTTCTTCCATGTGGGCAAAAAAACCGGGATCAAAGCCGCCTGATTGTATAAAAAGTTCAGATCTGATGAATAAACAGGTACCACTTGCCCAGAATATTTCCCTGACTGAATCGTATTGGCCCGTATCTTCTTCGATATGATTAAGAATCCGTCCCCTGCAAAACGGATAGCCAAACTTGTCGATAAATCCTCCGGCGGCACCGGCATATTCGAAATATCCCCGATTGTCAAATGACCGGATTTTTGGCATACAGGCAGCAATCTTATCGTCTTGTTCCATGAGGCCAACCACCGGGTTAAGCCAGTTTGGAGTTACCTCAACATCGGAATTTAACAGCACAAAATACCTGGCAGTTATTAATTTCAGTGCTTTATTATATCCTTCTGCATACCCATAGTTTTTGTTAAACTCAATAATTGTTATTTCAGGAAATTGTTGGCGTAAAAATGTTAAAGAGTCATCTGTTGAACCGTTATCCGCAACCACAACCTGAATGTCAGGTCCTGAAGAGTATTTTACCACACCAGGCAAAAACTTTTCCAGATAGTGTCTTCCGTTCCAGTTTAATATGACTACTGCAATTTGTATCATGTTCTTAGCTTCTCATGTTTCCAACGCCGGTGGGACCATAACCATAATTCAGGCCGGTTTATGATTATTTTTTCAAGTGTCCGGATATGCTTTTCGGTAATTTCGAATTCTTCTGTTTCTTTTGGATTTTCAAAGAGCTTAATAAAAACAATTTCGTAAAATCCCCTTTTCTTTTTCTGAATATCAATGAAAACAACCGCCTGATCGGTTTGTTTGGAGATTTTTTCAACTCCAAGTAAAATGGGTGTATCCTGGTTTAAAAAAGTTGTCCAGTACTTGATATATCGGCGCATCGGACGCTGGTCACCCATGAAGAACGTAATGGTTAATTCTTTATTTTGTTGAAAATCACGGATTTCTCTTAGTGTTTGCTGTATTGTAACCGTTTTAATACCAAATTTCTCTCTCAGTCGAATAAAAAATTTATCAAAGCTGCTGTTCGCCAGTGGTTTATATATGGCGAGAACTTTATATTTTGTGACCAAAGGCAGACTTGCCAGCCATTCCCAGTTTCCATAATGCCCAAAAACAGTGATGATGCTCTTGTCTTTTGAATACAGCTCATCCAAAACCTCCGGATTTCTATAGTCAAAGCGTTTGAGGATTTGCTCTTCATTCATTTGAAGGAGTTTGAATGATTCTATAAACTGGTCGAATAAATGACGGTAGAATTTCTTAGCAATTTTTCTTATTTCCACAGAAGATTTTTCAGGGAATGATTTTTTCAGGTTTGTAAGAGTTACTTTTTTACGATAAGCAATGAGGTAATAAGAAAAAAAGTATAAAATATCCGAAAAGAGATATAACACTCTTAAAGGGAGCAACATTATAATCCAAAATATACCAAAAAGAATATAATAACCTATATTAGACATAATTGAGTTTAAGGTAACAAATATTGAAAAAAATAAATTTTTTAAAAAATCCGCTCCTTTCTATTGTAGGTTTGGCGATTAATTTATGCCTTAGGCAGACAAAAGTTTTAATAGCTAAAATATTTTATGCCACAAAATCACTAAGACACTAAATTCCACTAAATTATTATAAGATAAACCGTTTAATACCTTGCCCAATATTTACTACATTAAAGTTGATCAAATAGCCTAAACGTTTTCCTGTAATTTTTAAATGACTCAATATTTGAGGATCCCAAACAGGGTTGACATTTTCAAGGGCTTTGAGTTCGCAAATCACATCGTTTTCAACCAAAACATCAAGACGTAAACCTTCGTCAAATCTCAATCCATCGTATACAATTGGAATATCGATCTGTCGAAGGTAAGTTAGTCCACGTTTTTCCAATTCATGACAAAAACATATTTCATAAACTTTTTCAAGTAAACCAGGACCTAGGTTTTTGTGAATAGTATAAGCGGCATCAACAATTTTTTTCCCAATGATTTCCAATTCATCAGGCAAGGGTTCAAATGTCCTTTTATTGTGTTTGGTATTTTCAGATTTTTGTTTCATTCTTTTGTGATATTTTGTGTTTTAGTGTTTTAGTGGCTATTTTCTAAATTTTTTAGAAGCATATCACTTCTTTTAAATTTCCATCTGCGATGTGACCAAAGCCAATACTCAGGTTGTTGATTAACAAGTTCTTCCAAAGCCCTTACGTGGTTTTCTGTTATTTCAAAAGGCTTTGTTTTTCTCGGGTTTTCAGTTAAATTAATAAATTCGACCTCATAATAACCTCTCCTGATCTTTTGCATTTTAAAGAATACAACCACCTGGTTCATTTTTTGTGCTATCTTTTCTATACCCAGGAAAACCGGGGTATCCTGGTTCAGAAATGTAGTCCAGTAATCGATCTCCTCACGAACCGGGCATTGGTCGGAGATGAAACATGAGATTGTTGGTAAATTTTGTCTCTGATAATTAATCAATGCCCTCAGTGTCTGTTTCATCGGTACCAGATCGGTTCCGAATTGTTTTCTTAATTTTAGAAAGAACCGGTCAAAATACTTGTTGTTTAAGGGTTTGTATATTGCCATTGTATTATAGTTGGTTTTCAGGGCGAAAAAGTTTAACCATTCCCAGTTGCCATAATGACCAACAACAGCAATTGCATGCCTGTTTTGTTTTAATAATTCTTCAACAACTTCGGGATTCTTAAAGCGAACCCTTTTTTCAAGCATACCAGGACTAAAATGTATCAGCTTAATAATTTCTATCGTCAAGTCACAAAAATGCCGGTAGAATCTTTTTGCTATCTTTTTTATTTCATTTTCAGATTTTTCAGGATATGCATTTTTTAAATTTTGAATAACGATCTTTTTTCGGTAACCAATAATATAATATATTAATGGATAGATCAGATCAGAGATTATGTATAGAACAGGGAGTGGAAAAAGGGTTAGAATCCAGATAATACCATACACAGAATAAAAGAAAACTGCTGACATAATGGTGAAAAATATTAATTTAATGTATCGGAATTTCAAAAATTTCCCTTATCATATGGGTGATTCCGTAGAG
>DAOVQI010000154.1 GCA_030628785.1 Bacteroidota bacterium | reverse complement strand
GAGAAAGATATCACAGTTGAAGAGCTTATTAAAAAAGCGCTCAAGGAATTATAATAGTATAAACTTATCCTTTTTCAAGTGTTGAAACGGGTATATACATATACACTTGTTGGATCGCTTCTTATACTATTATGGCTGCCTTTGATGACGCCCTACGGCACAGCTAAATGCTCAACCAACACTGGTTTTGCTGTTCCCCAGGATATCCCCCAACCTGATTCAACAAGCAGCGACAGCACCATCGATCTTCGATATTCTTTTAATGACTACAATGGAAATCCATTTGTTTCTGAATCCAAATCCGGGTTGTATTTAGGTCTGCCATCGAATATTAAATCTTCCATTGTTTATGATCCCGATAATAATGAATATGTTATTTCTGATAAAATTGGGAATTTCAATTACCGGCTTCCTTCCGTATTGACTATTGAAGAGTATAAAGACTGGCAATTTGAGCAATCATTACGAAGGTACTGGCGTGAAAAAGCCAGTGGTGGTGGTCTTGATTACAGATCTTCATTGATACCACGGCTACAACTTGGTGTTGAGGCATTAGATAAAGTCTTTGGTAGTGATGTAATTAATATTATCCCACAAGGATCAGCTGAATTGATATTTGGGGTTAACATTTCAAAAATCGACAATCCGGCTTTATCTGAGAAATTAAGGAAGGTTGCTACGTTTGACTTCCAGGAAAAGATACAAATGAACGTATCCGGAGCAATAGGTGATAAAATGAAATTGGGTGTAAACTATAATACGGAAGCAACATTTGATTTTGAAAACAAAACCAAACTTGAATATTCGGGAAAGGAAGATGAAATTATTAAAAAGATTGAAGCAGGAAATGTCACACTTCCCCTTCCGGGATCTCTTATAACCGGAAGTCAGAGTTTATTTGGACTAAAGACCGAGTTGCAATTTGGAAAATTAACCGTTACCAATGTTTTTTCCCAGCAAAAGGGTGAAACATCGGTTATCGATATTAAAGGGGGTGCACAATTAAGTGAATTTGAAGTTGAGGTGGATGATTACGATGCAAATAAACATTTTTTCATAGCACAATATTTCAGGGATAATTATGATAATGCCATGCGTAGCCTTCCGGTTATCAATTCCGGAATAAATATCGAAAGGATAGAAGTTTGGGTTACGAACAAGACCAGCAATTTTGAGAATGCCAGAAATATAATTGCCTTTATGGATTTGGCTGAAGGAACAGAAAATATCTATAACAACATACCTGCATTTGGTCAGACCGGGTCAGAGGTTTATCCATATAATGACCTTAATGGTTTGTACCTGCAGATGCTTACAAATTATTCGGACATTCGTGATATTAATAAAGTAACGCAGACACTCGAGCCCCTGACGCCCGGTTTCATCATTGGTCAGGACTATGAAAAAATTGAGAATGCACGGAAGTTAAGTGAACGTGAGTATTCACTTAACAGAAAGCTTGGATACATTTCGCTTAATTCTGCATTGAATGCAGATGAGGTTTTGGCTATTGCTTATGAATTTACTGTTGGGGGTAAGGTATATAAAGTAGGAGAATTTTCAACTGATGGCATTAGCGCACCCAATGCCCTGATCGTTAAGCTATTGAAAGGCACAAATCTTTCACCCAAGTTACCCACTTGGGGCCTTATGATGAAAAACGTTTATGCATTAGGAGCGTATCAGGTTAAAAGCAGGGATTTCGAATTGCAGGTTCTCTACCAAAATGATGAAACAGGAAATGCTATTAATTATATTCCTGAAGGGAAAATTAATGACCAAATACTTCTTCAGGTACTTCATTTGGACAATCTTGATGCTCTGCTTGAGCCAAATCCGGATGGGAAATTTGATTACATCGAGGGGATTACCATAACTCCGTCAAATGGCCGGATATTTTTCCCTGTGTTGGAGCCGTTCGGCAGCCATTTGAGAAAAAAAATCGGTGATGATGCTATCGCTGACAAGTATGTTTTTCAAGAGCTATATGATTCCACTCAGGTTAAAGCCCGGCAGATTGCCGAAAAGAATAAGTTTTTAATTAGTGGAACCTATTCCTCTGCTTCCAGCTCTGATATTATGTTAAATGCCCTGAATATTCCAAAAGGTTCGGTTAAGGTAACGGCTGGAGGAATTCTGCTGACAGAGAACATTGATTATACCGTCGATTATAATTCGGGAAGAGTGAAAATTATTAATCAGGGATTGCTCGAATCACAAACCCCCATAAAGGTATCGCTTGAAAGCAACCAGTTATTTGCTATCCAGACAAAAACGCTTATTGGTACTCATCTCGATTATAAAATTTCCGATGATTTTAATCTTGGCGCAACCTTTCTGAATTTAACAGAAAGACCCTTAACCCAAAAAGTAAATATAGGGGATGAACCCATTTCCAATACATTACTGGGATTGAATACTTCTTATCATACCCGGTCGCAACTGCTGACCAATATTATTGATAAGATTCCTTTTCTTGATACGAAAGAACCTTCAAGCATAACCTTTACCGGTGAATTTGCTCATCTGATTCCCGGGCATTCCAGAGCCATTCAAAAATCAGGTATTTCCTATATTGATGATTTTGAGGGAAGTGAAACTCCTATAGATCTCAGGTCACTCGGTGCATGGGTTTTATCAAGCACACCCCGGGGGCAGGATGTCATTTTCCCGGAGGCAAAACTCAACAATAAACTTGCATACGGATATAACAGGGCAAAACTTGCGTGGTATGTAATTGATCCCCTGTTTCTGCGAAACAACGCCACCACACCTGATCATATTAAAAATAATCCCGATCTGCAATCCAGCCACTTTGTCAGGGAAGTCTTTGAGAAGGAGATTTTTCCAAACAAAGAAAGTCCCAGTGGTATCCCGACAAACATTGCGGTTTTAAACCTCGCTTTTTATCCCAGGGAAAAAGGACCATATAATTATGATCTGGCTCCTTCATCCTATTCATCGGGAATTAGCACGGATGGAAAGTTACATAATCCGGGTTCGCGATGGGGTGGAATTATGAGGGAGGTACAAACAAACGATTTTGAGGCAGCAAACATACAGTTTATTGAATTTTGGCTGATGGATCCCTTTGTTGAAAATCCAAACCATATTGGTGGTGATTTATATTTTAACCTCGGGAATATTTCGGAGGACATATTAAAAGATTCCAGAAAAAGTTTTGAAAATGGATTACCAACGTCTCCGTTGGCTACACTGGTTGATACTACTGTTTGGGGAAGAGTACCCCTTGTTCAATCACTGGTTAATGCATTTGATAATGACCTTAATGCCCGGAGATACCAGGACGTAGGTCTGGATGGATTAAGGGATGAGGATGAAGTTACTTTTTTTAGCGGATACCTTGATTCACTTCAAAAAATTATTGATCCACTAACGTTCGATGAATTGCATACCGATCCGTCGAATGACAATTACCATTATTTCAGAGGAAGTGATTTTGATGGTCAGGGTTTAGGTATCCTTTACCGGTATAAAAAATATAATGGTCTGGAAGGCAATTCGCCAACCTCTGAACAATCTCCTGAGCCATATCCAACTTCCGGATCAACTCTCCCGAATGTTGAAGACATCAACAGGGATAATACCCTTAGCGAAACGGAGAGCTATTATCAGTATAGAGTTAGCATGAGGCCCGGTGACCTGGAAGTAGGTAAGAACTTCATAACCGACATGGTTACATCAACCATAAAATTTGCCAATGGAGAACAATCCTCTGTGAATTGGTATCAGTTCAGGGTTCCTCTTACCGATTATCAGAACATTTTTGGGTCGATACAGGATTTTAAATCTATTCGATTCCTGAGGATGTTCCTAAGGGGTTTTGAAGAAATGGTGATTTTGCGATTTGCAAGATTAGACCTGGTAAGAGGGGAATGGAGAAAATACAACCTTTCGTTTCTGGAAGGGGGTGAGAGAATTACAGTTCCCGAACCATCGGATGCCGGTTTTGAGATATCATCGGTAAACATTGAAGAAAATGCAAGCAAAAAACCGGTAAATTACGTTCTGCCACCCGGTTTTACACGTGAAATCGATCCCACGAATCCTCAATTACAACAATTGAATGAACAGGCTATTGTCCTTAAGGTAAGAGATCTTGAAGACGGAGATGCCAGGGCAGCTTTTAAGAATGTAAATCTTGATGTTCGTCAGTACAGGAAAATCGAGATGGAAGTCCATGGGGAGGCCTTACCGGATGTTCCCTTATATAACGATGAACTTACTGTTTTTCTCAGGTTAGGGTCCGATTATAAGAATAATTTTTACGAATATGAAATTTCTTTGAAACTTACCGATCCTGGTTTTTATAATAAGGACTCTGATGAAGACCGCAGGCTGGTTTGGCCCGAAGAAAACAGTTTCAGGATTGTTCTGGAAGTTTTCCAGGCGGCTAAACAAGCGAGAAATACTGAGATGCGAAGATACGGCTCGACTTTGAAGATCAATGATATTTATACATATTTTGATGGAAGTAACAAGGTAAAGGTCTCCGGAAATCCCAACTTAAGTAACATTCGGACCATCATGATAGGGATAAGAAATCCCAGGAGTCAGCAGGGTTTTCAGGGTGATGACGGACAGCAAAAATCAGGAGAAGTTTGGTTTAACGAGCTTCGCTTAACTCATTTCAACGAAAAAGGAGGATGGGCGGCCAATGCAAGATTGCAAACCAGACTGGCAGACTTTGGAACAATTGATATTGCCGGCACTACAAGCAAGCCGGGGTGGGGAAGTATCGAGAAAAAAGTAAATGAACGCAGTAAGGAAGAAATAATCCAATATGATATTTCTTCCAATATGGAATTGGGAAAATTTTTCCCTGAAAAGGCAAAAATCAGACTCCCAATTTATGTTGGTTATTCTGAGAGTATCGTCAATCCGGAATATAATCCTCTTGATCCTGATATACCTTTGAAAGCTGCACTTGTTCATGCTGAAACCAGGGAAGAAAGAGATTCCATCAAAAAAATATCGCAAGATTATACCCGAAGGAAAAGCATAAATTTTACCAATGTATCGGTAGGAAAAACCTCCGGTAAATCACACATATGGGATATTTCAAACTGGTCATTGAATTACTCGTTTAATGAATATTATGCGAGAAACATCAATACTGAATTAAATACAACCAGGAACTACCGTGGCGGATTAAACTATATGTATAACATCCGTCCTAAAAACATTGCACCGTTTAAGAAAGCCAATATTTTCAGGAAGCCTTTCTTTCGTCTGATAAAGGATTTCAACTTCTACTTGTTACCTAGTCACCTGTCCTTCCGAACCGATATTTACCGCCATTATAATGAGGTGAAAACCAGAAACATAAGCAACCCATTCCTGAAAATAAAACCCACCTTCAGAAAAGATTTTGAATGGAACCGGTTTTATGATTTTAAATATGATATCACCAAATCGCTAAAATTTGATTTTTCAGCTACGAATACCGCGCGGATTGATGAGCCAATTGGCGGTGTCGATAAGTACCGGTATAAAGATACTTATGAATCCTGGAAAGATTCAGTTCTGTTAAACCTTAGAAATTTTGGCCGGACTACCCAATACCACCATGTAATTAACGCAACATATACGATACCGATTAATAAAATACCATTATTTAACTGGATATCAGCAACCGTCAGGTATAATGCTGTTTATGACTGGGATATTGGTCCTGTTTTTCATGATACCATGGAAATAGACCTTGGGAATACCATCAGGAATTCGAATACTGCACAAGTATCAGGCCAGCTTAACCTTCTGAACTTATACAATAAAGTTGGACTCTTGAAAAAAATTAACCAGAAATACAGGACCAAAGGAAGAGAGCAACAGGCTAAAAAGCGGTTTAAAACGGTAAGGTATTCAAGAGATAATGTCAGGCTCAGGGCAGATCAGCCCAAATCCATAATCCATAAGCTGTATTCCGAGGATGTTGTAGTTAAGGCTTTTGATTCCGGCGGAAAGGAGATAACGGGGAAAGTTGAAATTGTAAACGACCGCAAGATTACATTCACAACTAATGAGGACTTTAACAACGTCAGGTTTGAGATTGAGGGGAAAGTTGAAAAAAAAGAAAATCCTTTTCTTTTCGTTGCTGAAAATACCATGCGTATACTGATGGCAGTAAAGAATATTTCGATAAACTATTCTCAGAATGACGGGACGATCTTACCTGGTTATATGCCTGGAAGCAAATATCTGGGTATGGGGAAATACAACAATGTACTTGCTCCCGGATGGCCCTTTGTTGTAGGATACCAGGACTATAACTTCGTCAGGGAGGCAGCCCGCAATGGCTGGTTAACAACGGATTCCCTGCTTACTGCACCTTATGAAATGATCCACAATCAAAACTTCTCGATGAGAAGTACAGTCGAGCCCTTTACCGGATTTAGAATTGACCTTACTGCCAGCAGGAGGTTTTCAAACAATTTAAGCGAATATTTCCGGTATATTGATCCCTTTACCGGATACCTGTTCGAAAATAAGATCATAACAGGAAATTTCAGCATGACTTATTTTACATGGGGAACGGCATTTGAAAAGATTTCAAGTGCTGATGATTATGCTTCTGAAAATTTCGAACGATTCAGAGACTATACCATGGTGATCTCCCGCCGTTTGGCAGACCGGCGGAGAAGATCAGATCCTACTTATAATCCTGATATAGACCCTGAAACCAGCCTGCCAGGAGAGGGTGAGTATAAAAATGGCTATGGTTTGACTTCTCAGGAAGTTTTAATACCGGCCTTTCTTGCTGCATATGCCAAACGAGATCCGGAAAACATTTCCCTCAGAACATTTCCATCCATCCTGAGCATCATGCCAAACTGGAAAGTCAGATTCGATGGCCTGTCAAAAATAGGATTTATTAAAAAATACCTTCGGGCAATTAATATAAATCATGCCTACAGGTCTACTTTTGATATTGGGTCGTATATTACTAACCTTTACTATTCGGAAGATGATGATGGTCTGAGCCGTATTCGTGATATACAATATAATTATATTCCTGAACATGAAATCAATGTTATTACGATTAATGAACAGTTTAATCCCTTAATTAACTTTGATATGACCTGGAAAAACAGCCTTACCTCGAAGGTTGAATTAAAAAGGGCAAGAACCCTTTCTTTAAGTCTGACCAATAACCAGGTAACGGAACTCTTAAGTAATGAAATCGTTTTTGGTGCGGGATATCGATTTAATGAGGTTCAAATTATCATTAGGACCGGTGGGCGGCAGCAGGAATTTAAAAGTGATCTCAATGTCCGGGCGGATCTTTCAATTCGTGATAATAAGACCATCATGCGCCGGCTAGTTGAAAATATCCCTGAGCCAACAGCGGGTCAAAGAATAATATCGGTGAAGCTATCAGCAGATTATGTCCTGAGCGACCGGTTTAATTTGAGATTATTTTACGATCGCGTTGTAAATAAACCTTTTGTGGCGCTAACCTTCCCAACAGCTAATACAAATTTTGGATTTAGTATTCGATTTACGTTGACGCAATAATTTTGATACAGGCTTGCTTT
>DAOVQI010000223.1 GCA_030628785.1 Bacteroidota bacterium | reverse complement strand
AGTTGTTAAAAAAGTTTTTTTGTGTTATCATAAAAATGTGCTCTAACAATGTAATAACTATCTAATATCCACCTAATTACTACTTAATTACCACCTGATTACCACTTAATTACTACTGAATTACTACTCAAGACAAAAGATAAAAGTAAAAAGACAAAAGTAAAACCACCGAATTAACACTTAATAACCACCTAATGACTACCGAATGACGCGATTCGCCAGCTGGTGGAGAGCAAATGACCATTGCATGACTACCAAATGACTACCAAATAAAACCACTAAATGCATGAAACAAGTACCGGATTTCACTTAATCGCCCCTGCAACCCTGTGCTCCAGTAAAAACAAATCGGCCAGCACAATTGCTGTTACAGCCTCAACAATCACTGGAACCCGTAAAGCAATACATGTGTCGTGCCTGCCTTCAATCTCCAAATCCACCATCTCCCCTGTTTTCAGATTGATGGTATGCTGTTTCTGATGAATACTGGATGTTGGTTTGACAACCACACGGAAAACAATATCGTTACCATTGGTAATTCCTCCGTTTATCCCACCTGAATGGTTCGTTGCCGTTTTTCCATCTTTCGAAATGACCAGATCGTTATGTTCACTTCCCTTCATCCCGGCAGCCGCAAAACCGGCTCCAAATTCAATCCCCTTTATTGCCGGGATTGAAAAAACAAGATGGCTAATAATAGATTCAACCGAGTCAAAAAAAGGTTCTCCAAGTCCAACCGGCACATTAGTAGCTATACACTCAACAATACCGCCAATGGAATCTTTTTGTTTTGTGGCCTGGTCTATGGCTTTCTCAATATCGGTATTTCCACCTGCCTCCACCAACCTGGCACTGATTTGAACAGGTTGGATAACTTTTTTTGCAATCACACCGGCAGTCACTAAAGCCAATGTTAAGCGTCCCGAAAAATGACCTCCTCCCCGATAATCATTGTACCCGTCAAATTTTTTCATGGCTACAAAGTCAGCATGCCCCGGACGGGGTATTTCTTTAAACCCGGAATAATCATGCGAACGCACATTGGTATTTTTAAAAAGAATGGCTATGGGTGCTCCGGTGGTTTTCTTGTTAAAAACGCCACTAACAATATCAGGAATATCTTCCTCACGCCTTAAAGTGGTACCCTTTGCACCGCTTTTGCGCCTTGAAAAGTCTTGAGTGAAATCATCCGTCAACAAAGGAATTCCTGGTGGACAACCATCAACAACAATACCAATTGAATGACCATGCGACTCTCCAAAAATGCTAATTCTGAAAATACGACCGTAGCTATTCATAAACAATTCCTCCAATAGTTAGAAAATCCTGAAAAAAGTCAGGATACGATTTTGTAACACATTCATAATCTATTACTGTAATACTCCCTTTTGCTTTCAGGGCAATAGTTGCAGCAGCCATCGCAATCCTGTGGTCATTGTTGGAATAAATTGACCCACCACTTACTTCTCCACCACAAACAACCATTTGATCTCCGTCCAGTTGAATCCCAACTCCTAATTTCTTAAATTCATTCTCCAGTACCGAAGCCCTGTCACTTTCCTTCTCCCGAAGCCGGTTCGCCCCTTTAATATAAGTTTTACCTTTACAATGAGCAGCAAGGGCAACCAGGGGTGGAAAAAGATCAGGACAATCTGTAGCATCAAACTCAAAAGACTCCAGATTTTTATGAGTTACTTGCACAAGCTCACCGGACGTCTTCACAACAGCTCCGGTTTTTTCAAGAGCTTTGAGAATAGCTTTATCGGCTTGTTTGGAGTCAGGCTTTAATCCCGACACTTTAACACTGCCTGCTAATGCTCCTGCAACAAGCATAAAGGCTGCACCACTCCAATCACCTTCAATTTCATATTCTCCGGCATTATATTTTTGATTACCCTGTATTTTAAATACCTCATAATTTCGATGATTAACAACAATTCCAAAATCAAACAAAACCTGAATGGTTAAATCGATATAAGGTTTGCTTTTCAGGTTTAATACCTTTACTTCAGAATCTTGTTTTGCTACAGGCAAAGCCAATAACAAACCAGTCAGGAACTGGGAGCTGATTGATCCGTCAACCGTGGTTTTACCTCCTTTTAATGGACCGTTAACCCTAACAGGTATAAAGCCCTTATTTGTTTCGCATTTTACGCCAAGATCCATAAGCGGTTCTTCGAGCATAAGAAGAGGTCGTTTTTCCAGAGACCCAACGCCTGTTAGAAATAGCTCGGAATGATGCAGGGCAGCTACCGACGAGAACATCCTAATTCCCAGGCCTGACTCCCCACAATTTAAAACCTCACCCCGGGGAGCGAATCCCCCTTTAATAACAACCTCATTTTTTTTCCGGGTAACAGTTGCCCCCAATTGTTCTGATATTCCTAATGCAGCAAGAGAATCATCACAATACGACGGGAATTTCAACCGTGTTGTCCCGTCCGAGAGTAATCCCGCTGCAACAGCTCTTAGCATTATGCTTTTTGACGCGGGCGCCCGAATCTTTCCTTCAATGGATGAAGGCCAAACCGTTTTATTCATTTTATTAATTCTGGCTTATTCAATATATTTTGAAAATGAAACTCCCCGCCGCAAGCAGCGGTGTCATTGATTTAACAAATATCTTTCAATATCGCCAAACGGGATGGAACGAAAAATTGCCTTTCCAATATCCTCAAGCATCACAAAATAAATTTCCGTTCCATACTTTTTTTTATCCTTTCGCATAGTATCCAATACATTATCTTTATCCAGACTGACTTTGGTTATAAGATGAAGATTATCCAATAATATTTCCAATCGTTTGACACTTTTTAAAGGCATTAGTCCCTTATCAGCAGAAAAATCAGCTGCAATAATCATCCCTAAACTTATCGCTTCACCATGTGAAAGATGGTATGTGTTTTCTATGGCATGCCCAAAAGTATGGCCAAAGTTCAATAATCTTCTCTCCCCTTTTTCCAGCTCATCCTTTTCCACAATTTCCGCTTTGATTTTAACTGAAGCGGATATAAGTCCGGAAAAAATATGAATATCCCGTTGCAGGACTTTCCGGATATTCTTCTCAAGAATTTCAAACATAACCCGATCCCGGATCACAGCATGCTTTACAATCTCCGCCAAACCGGATAAATACTCTTTTTCAGGAAGGGACCTCAACATAGTATAATCACAAAGAACAAAAGCAGGCTGACGGATAATTCCTATCATATTCTTGAATCCCTGGTAGTTAACCCCGTTTTTACCACCAATGCTGGCATCCACCTGAGATAGCAAGCTAGTTGATACAAATCCAAAATCAAGGCCTCTCATGTAAGTTGAAGCAACAAAGCCAACAATATCGCAAATAACTCCCCCTCCTATTCCCAGGATAAAACAGGATCTGTCCACTTCGAGTTCAATCAGCTTATCATATATATACCTCACCGTATCAAGATTTTTATTCTTTTCCCCAAAGCCAATCTCTATAACCGGAAATGGCGGAAAATCCCCGGAATAACATTTCGCCACATTTGTATCGGTAATAATCACAACTTTGTTGTGCGGCAAATGCCGGTTAATATTACCAAAATGTTCACCGAGCAATACCTTTGATCGACCGGATGGTGTATTAATAATTATTTCTTCCATTCCTCCTGGTTAAATTTTAAGCCAACCGCTATTAATATATATGTAACAATTCCATTTTCAAGAGTCTCTTTTTTATATTCAGGTCAATTGTTATAGGTTATACGTTATAGGTTATATGTTATACGTTATATGACAAATAAGCTACTATAACTTCATGAAAAGTACTAAAACTAACACCCGGCACCTATCACCCAGAAACCAGGACCCAGCACCACAGTGAAATATGCTCCTTCCCTGATGAAATGTTTTCGTACCTCAAATTTCACAGGGCAAGCGTCGCATTTCACGTGGCAAGCCCAGCACTCAACATCTTGCATTTAACATATAACAGTTAACATATAACATTTCCTGCCAATAAATTGATTGTTTGTAAAATTATTAATCTTCCAAAAACCTTTATATATCAGTTCATAACCTTATTCTGCATGTTAATTGATTCCTGATGGATTGCCCTGAAGATTTTGGCAACAAATTCCTGACTCATCCCCATTTTAATCCCCATTTTAATTCTCTTCTCCAGGATCTCGTTCCACCTCTGGGGCTGTAGAATGGTAATATTGCTTTTCTTTTTATTTTCTCCGATTACTTCGGAAATCTTCATCCTTTTTTCAAAAATCTTCATCATTTCATCATCACAGTTGTCAATTTGTTTCCGTAATTCAGTCAGTGTATCTATCAGGTGGCCATTTGTTATTCTGGTTTTTCGTAAGACAAGGCGGTTTAACAATTCTCCCAGTTCTTCAGGAGTAATTTGCTGATCCTTATCACTGAGAGCATTCTCCGGATCAATGTGAGATTCAATGAATAAGCCATCAAAATTTAAATCCATTGCCTTTTGGGAAACACCGTACAATAATTCCCGGCTTCCGCATATATGACTTGGATCAGTGAGGAGAGGTATATCAGGGATCCTTCGCTTCAACTCTATGGGGATTTCCCATTGTGGAATATTGCGAAAAAGTGATACACCATAACTTGAAAATCCCCTGTGGACGGCTACTATTTGTTTTATTCCGGCTTTATTGATCCTTTCTATCGCGCCAATCCATAATTCGATATCCGGATTTATCGGATTCTTAATAAAAACAGGAATATCCAAACCCTTTATGGCATTTGCCAGTTCCTGAACAGCAAAGGGGTTTGCAGTGGTCCTTGCTCCGATCCATAATATATCAATGCCGTTATCAATAGCCTCATTCACGTGCCTGGCGTTTGCTACTTCAGTAATTGTATATAAACCGGTTTCTTCTCTTACTTTTTTCAACCATGGAAGCGCAACCGAACCTAATCCCTCAAAAGAATCAGGCCTTGTTCTTGGTTTCCAAATACCCGCTCTAAAAACCGAGACATTATGTTTTACCAATCTCCTGGCTGTCTCTAAAACCTGTGTTTCCGTTTCGGCGCTGCACGGCCCGGAAACAATAAAAGGCCTTTTAAACTCTATCCCTGGTAAGGAAAATTTTTCAAGTTTCAAATTTAATACCATGGTTGTATTTCTTTATTTTATCTCATTTTCATTTACTTACCCTATCAATGGATTCATTGATTTTTTGTTCGTTTGAGCAAAGTGAAATTCTGATATATTTCTCACCGTTAGCTCCGAAGATCGCCCCCGGAGTAATAAATAGTTTGAATTCATTCAGCAAATAATCAGAATATTCAATGGAATTCATATTCCCGGGAACTTTCGCCCAAATAAACATACCTGCCTGGTCTTTGTCATACATACAATCCAGTTTATTCAATAATTTCCAAACAAGTTGTTTTCTTTTCAAATATATTGAATTAAGCTTTTTAAACCAGGAAGGAGGATTCTTCAAAGCTTCTACGGCAGCGAATTGGATCGGAAGAAAAATGCCGGATTGGATATTGCTGGTAATTTTTAAAATATCCTGAATAAAGTCAGTCTTGCCGGCTACCATACCCATTCGCCAGCCCGCCATATTATAGGCTTTACTGAGTGAATTGAGTTCGAGCGCTACCTCCTTTGAACCTTCAACTTCAAATATACTCAAAGGATCATCATTTAGAATAAAACTATATGGATTATCATTACAAATCAGAATTCGATGCTTCTTTCCAAACCCGATCAGCCGGAAAAATAATTCTCTGGTACCTCTTGCCCCTGTTGGCATATGCGGGTAATTTACCCACATGATTTTCACTTTACTCAGATCAGTCCTTTCGAGTGTATCGAAGTCAGGAAACCAATGATTGTCTTCAGTAAGATCATAGGAAAGAGGTTTCGCACCAACCAGGGTAGTCACCGTCTTATATGCGGGATATCCGGGATCAGGGACTAACACCTT
>DAOVQI010000249.1 GCA_030628785.1 Bacteroidota bacterium | reverse complement strand
TAAATTCACCTTTATTTACATGCAAGTCAACATTTTTCAGTGCCTCCACCTGTTTCGGGGCCGATCCAAATATCTTACTGACCTTATCAAGATGAATCATTTTAGGTACTTAAATTTAAATTCTGCATCCTGTGGACTCGGAATAGTAATAAATCACAAATGACAAATCCCAAAAATCAAATAAATTACAAATTATCAAATCTCAAATTTTCATTTCATTTACTTGGTTTTTTCAATATGGGATTCCTTTTTGCATATTTTAATTCTCATCACGAAATCTTTTTTACTTAATGCTTCGTTTGCTTCTCTGTAATTAGCACCAACTGATCCGGAAGATTTTATAACTTGTCTGCTGTCTTCTTCATTTGCAATTGAATATTTTAATGTTTTAACAAAGAGCCTTACATCTTTGGCAAAAATGAAAGTTCTTTCTTCAAGATCGTAAACAGGTTTGTGCCGAGGCATTCCTAAGGAAGAATTTTTTATTTGGGACATTGGAATTTATTTGTTTTTTGATTATTGATTATTGCTATTTATCATTAATTACCCACCATACACCCCAATGAGCCCACATTTATTCTTTTCTTAATGTTATTGCCGGATCTTTCAATATTGCAACCAATGTAGGCAAAAAAGCTGCAAATGCTGAAAAGACAGGAGCTGCAATTATTGACCAAATCAATAATGAATAAATGGGTTTTAGTGAATCAGCAGTAATTTTGAAAATTCCTGTACCAAATTTTAAAGCCAGTATGGTTCCGGTTGCATAACCAATAATCGCACCCAATAATCCAATCATCAGAGCTTTCCATGTAAAAAGTGCAAAGATTTTCACTCCGCTATGACCAATTGCACGTAAAATACCAATTTCCTGTTGCCTCTCCCTTGCATTCATCATTGCAAGCACTCCTATCCATATAACAATTACGATTATCACAAAGATGGTAATAACTGCAAAATATTCTTCAATCATATGTCTTTGCCGTTCGCGGGCATTTGCAATTGTTGTATTCATAATTACTTTCGCTTCCGGAAGAACCTGGTCTAATTGTTCCCGTAATATTTCCAGGGGATCATTTTCATCGGGTGAAACACAAAGACAATTGAGTGCCATAATCTCATTTATTTCCCCTTTAAAACCAATCAAATCCTGGAATTCCGATAGTGCACCATAAATTCTTATATCATCTATACTTCCGGTTTCGGAAAGAGTTTTATCTACCTTAAAGTATCTGTTAAAAATGTTGATTGAGTCTTCCTGGCGAATTTGCAGTTCTTTTGCCAACTCATACCCTACATATACAGTTCCTGGCTCAATACTAAAGATCATAGCGGTTTTTTTCTTTCCCGAGGGTTCAATCTCCGGTGCAATACCGGTGAGAACCACCTCTTTATTGTTCCAAACTATTTTTTTATGTAAGGTCGCGGTCAAATGAGCAAAGGAAAAATCCTTAAATTCCCAAAACCGGTTAATATAATCTTCAGGCATGGTAAGGTCTGAATAACCTTCTGTCCAGAATTTATTCATATCGGTTTCCCCTGGGATAATCCGCAGATTAAACCCCATATCACGTGTCAGACGTATGGTCTCCCTTTTTGATGCCTCATTTGCCGTAAAAAACGATACAAAAAACGCCACAGCAATAGTTACGGCCATTAAGGCAAGAACGAAATTTAGTTTTCGATGGATGATTTCTTTGTAAATGAGTTTAAGGAACATAAATTGTAACGATTCTTTTTTCAAGGATCTATTTTTGATATGTATATGTTAAATGTAATAAGAAGTTTCAAGTTTCAAGTTTCAAGTTTATTCAATCATTTATTTTCCCAGTTATTTTCAACATACTGTATAAACTTACTGATCTTTCGTCCCAGGTTTTCGTATTGACTAATCAATTCATTTAAAGGTTTATTGGGATAATGAATATCGCTAATCATATTTAACTGTGATGTAGCTTCATCACATGAAGCATGGGCAAATATTAAATATGGTTCATCCGGATAATGCATAGGTAAATATTAGTTATTCTCATCTTCCAATTATAATGCATTTGCTTTTTTAACTACGAATTTCTCGCATGAACCTAAAATTTCATCAACCTGTAACATGCAACCTGCAACATGCAACCTGCCTGCCCGTCCCTGCCTGCCGGCAGGCGGGTAACATGCAACATCATTAATGCCATCGACCTTGGCACTTGGTTTGGTTTTTCTTAAATAACATCTCTTCTAATATCTCTACAATCTTTCCAGTCCTGCCTTGCTGCCCGTAGAGAAGATGCTTTTGGCATAACAATTAACATATAACATATAACTTATAACATTCTGATTCTTTTCCACTCAACTTCCCAATTAATTACTATAAATCAAATAATCTATCCGCTTAGCGGATAACATTTCTTCGTTTATGTCTTAAAAATAGAAAAACTCCTGCAACCAAAACAACAAGCAAAATTCCTCCAAATCCCAATAAAATTGTTCTGAAAACCAAGTTATTCTTTATTGGTGTTGTTTGGGAAAAAGATTTCCGTATGTCGGAAGCTGAAATCCTTGGAATATCCTGAGAACTTTTTTCAATCTCAAATTTTCCTTCGGTATATCCTAAAAGGTTATCTTCTACAGGATTCAATGGGTTTTCAGATACTGTTTTCATTGACAATATCTGGCTCATTTCAGCTTTGACCAATGGACTTTCGACATCAAAGCCAAGAAATTGTGCCAATTCAGATTGTACTGAAGGTTCCCATCGCAGGGGGATCATCCTTCCCAATATCCAGAAGTGATCCAGTCCGCATTCACAATCAGCGCCAACAACGGTAAGCAGATTAAATACTTTCCTTTTGGTGATCTGATCACCCTGTAAAACCGGTCCCATTATTCTTCCTCTTCCATAAATAATGGCAACAAAAGGCTCAATAGCTTCTTCTGCCTTGATACCCAGGCTCATGAGGAGGGTCCTTTCTTCATATGTTTTTTCATGCGGGATAATTAGAATGCCCGGGGGAGAATTCACCACCTTTGGCATTTGATCCAATGTTTTGGAAATTTCCCTGACCGCTTCATTTGCTTCGCGTATGGCATTTTTGTTTTCTGGTGTATTTTTTCCTTCAACTACCAAAACCACACAATACGACTGGAGAAGCTGATCGATAATGGATTTGCGAAATGCAGAGGAAACAAGGTTTTCCAGTAATAGCCATACCGATTCATCAAAAGATCGTCCCGGGTAACTAAATGAACAGATCATGGATTCTCCTTCCGGGAAAACAAACAGAGCCGACGGAAAAGATTGGATATTGTACTTGTCAAGATAGTAAAGTGTTACGGAATCGTTTTCCTCGTCGACATTGACTAATTTAAGTTTAACATTCGTTTCATTAAGAAGGGCAAAGGATAATTTTTCAATTGTAGAAATATCATCTTCGGGCATATTGGATCTTGTAAAAACATAGATATAATATGGCATGGAGCCAATATCAGAGAAGCCTATTTCACGGATGGTGTAGCGGCAGGCAGAGGTATTTAAAGGATAAAAAACTCCGATTAGAAAAGCAATAAATAGGGTTCCATAAAATGACCTGTTCATACCTTAAAAATAAAGGTTTATTGTATAAGATGAAAATTAATCTCCGGTCTTCTTCTTCCCTGTAGCATCCACAGGATCAATAACTAAAATTTCCCGTGGATGGATCGATCTGACAAGGTCCGGTAAATCATAGTACTTCAATGCATTCGGAACCAGGTTGGTTAAATGGTTACGGTTCATAGGATCTTCTACAACATCCATCCACGAATCCAGTGAATTATAAAGAATAACTTTTTTAAACCTTTCATCAACTGCAGCAGCATGAAGAACAACCGGGCCTACCCTTCCTGTTCCTGTAATTGAAATCTTGTCCGAATCTACTTCTTTTCTGGTTAACAGGTATTTAAGCGCCAGTTGCAGGTCATGAACACGCTGTCCCAGTATAGGCTTACCTAAATACAATGATATCATTGCATTCCTGTATTCACTGTTCCATCCACCGGCATAACGGTTGAAATCAGGGTTGTCAGCAGTTTCTCCAAAACCTCTTGCATCAATTGCTAAAACAATAGTATTGTTTTTCACCATTTTTTCGATTTTTCCCTCAGGTCCTGCATCCGTCTCTTTACCCCGGCAATCCACATATAGATTAGCTGGCACTGATTCATTAAGATTATCAGGGATAAACAGCAGCCCCGGAACAGGGAATTCTGCACTGTTTATAATTAATTTCTCAATGATATATCCTTCCATCTGTATAACACCTGTTCTGACAACCTCAGGATTATTTGAGTACTCTTCAATACCAGCAAGCTCTTTTACTCTGGCAAGGCATACTTCTTTGCTGTTTTTTACCCAAAACCTTTCTCTTTGATCCTTCAATTTAGTTGCCAATTCCCGGTTCAGATCGATAATTGTTTTTTCATTTTTGAAAAACGAACCCACCTGACCGGTAGTTGTTACCAACAGGTCTTTCTCTTTCTGTAATTTCAATTCAGGTTCAACTACAGGAGTATTTTCATTCAATAACCATTTTTTCATCCACTGCACAGCAGCTTCCCTGAGAGGTTTGGTAAATCCATGCTTATCATTGCATGAGACCAGATCAATTTGATCAGGATATCCTAATTTTGTATAGATTTCTTTTGCTTCCCTGTATAGTGTTTGAGTTCCATTAAAATCGAAAAAGTCCTGCTCAGCAGCCAGAATTCGTGTTGGTTTCGGAGCTCTTATGGTAAAAAAATCGGTTTCTTCAATTCCCAGTTTTCCTTCACTGTGTAACTGCTGGCAGCCATCCTGGGGACCGATTGTATTGAATTTTATTTCCTTGGTTGCCGGGTAACAAGAAGGGGCGGCAGCAACAATCCGGTCATCCAGTGCCATCAAAAATGTTGTCTGGGTTCCTCCGCCGGAGTTACCGGTCATGCCAATTTTTTCCGGATCTACTTCCGGCCGGCTGATCAAATAATCAATCGCCCTGATGTTGTCCCATGCTTCATAAACAACTACATCGGTCCCGACAAGATTGGCTGCTATATCAAGAAGTGTATGTGAAGATGTTCCTCCCCTGGATGCAGGTTTCCCGTCTTCATTTAAAAACTGGAACCGCTCTCCCTGGCATATCGGATCCACAATTAAGGCCACCATATCGTTTTTAGCCAGTAAAATACAAACACTTTGGTAGGCAGGTAACGCTTTCCCTTCATATGAATGACCACAAGGGACCAGTACTCCGGGAAAAGGTCCTTTTTTGTTCTTTGGTATGTATAGATTTGCTGTAACATGCATACCGGGCCGGCTTTCAAATGCCACCTTTTCAATAATATAATCTTCACATTGAATGGTTCCGGTAATCAAAGGATTTAAAGGAGTTTTTGAAGGGAATTCGCCAATAAGTTTAATATAATCGGTTTTTAGTTGCTGCTGCCTTTTCTTAAGATTTTCAACT
>DAOVQI010000248.1 GCA_030628785.1 Bacteroidota bacterium | reverse complement strand
TAGCCCAGTCTTCAGATTGCCGACTGCCGACTGAAGATTGCCGACTTAAAAATGCAAAGTATAATGAAATTAGCCATTATCAAGCCATAAACATTGAACTTAGCCCCGCTTATAGCGTGGCGATCTCATGAACGAAGTGAATAAATTCCGATACGTTGAATTATGAATGTGCTTAAAACAAATATTCCGGATTTGTTGATTATTGACCCCCGGGTTTTTGAGGACGACAGGGGTTATTTTTTCGAAAGCTATAATTTAAAAACCTTCATTTCAGGAAAAATTGACTTCAATTTTATCCAGGATAACCAGTCAAAATCCCAGTTTGGGGTAATTCGTGGTTTACATTATCAACTGGAACCTTTTGCGCAAACAAAGTTAATCAGGGTTCTTGAAGGAGAAATTCTCGATGTTGCGGTAGACATTAGAAAAAACTCTCCAACCTTTGGAAAATGGCAAGGCGTACAGTTAAGTGCAACAAACAAAAAACAACTTTTAATACCGAAGGGATTTGCGCACGGTTTTTCCGTGCTCTCAACATCAGCTGTAGTTTTCTATAAGTGCGATTACTATTACAAGCCGGAAGCTGAAAGAGGTATTATATTTAATGATCCTGCACTTAACATTGATTGGAAAATCGAGTTAAACAAAATTGTCTTATCAGAAAAAGATAAAAATCTGCCTGATTTCCGGGAAGCGGAAAACAACTTTTTATTTGGTAATAGCTAAAGCATTGCTTTGCAAAACTGCTCCCCCTGTTGAATTGCTTTACACCAACTTTTTATTGGATTCCACAGGGAAGGCATCCCTTATTTAGAGCATACTTGCAATGGATGGCAGCCCAATACCGCGTAGCGGTTATATTATTGTAGATGGTACAGAACAGGCAGAAACGTTTTCGCTGTAGGCGATAAATAGAATTTGTAAAGAATAGCAATCAGGGTTACAACGTTTGTATCTGGGAAATTAATCCCCTACAGGGAAAGAATTTCTTGCAATTGTTACATTTTCTACAATAATTTATGCCCTACGGGCAATTTGTAGGCAATTCAATATTGTATAAACTTTAGAAAAATTAACCTGAATATAAAAAGAGACTTTTAAAAATTTAATAGTTACAAGATCATTAAATAAACCTTATGAACATCTTAGTTACAGGTGCAAATGGACAACTGGGCAGTGAAATAAAAGATCTGGCTGCTTATTATCACAAATTTCGTTTCGTTTATACCGATATTGATAATTTGGATATTACCAGGTATGAGCCGTTAGAACAATTTGTTAGAAAAAATTCATTTAACTTCATTATTAACTGCGCCAGTTATAATGCTGTTGACAAAGCTGAATCGGAAACAGAGCAGGCTTATTTAATCAATTCGGTAGCGATTCAGCACCTAATTCAGATATCCCAAATGTATTCTATCCGGCTAATTCATCTTTCCACCGATTACGTTTTTAGCGGAAATACCAATAAACCTTATAAGGAAAATGACACTCCTGACCCGCTTTCCATCTATGGGAAATCAAAACTAGAGGGAGAAAAAAAAGTATTGGCTTACCATCAAGGTTTAATTATCCGGACTTCATGGCTTTATTCATCCTATGGTTTTAACTTTGTAAAAACCATGTTGAAACTAGGCAAAGAACAAAAAGAAGTAAAGGTAATTAACGACCAGATCGGTACACCAACTTATGCGGCTGACCTCGCAAAAGCAATTTTAACCATTATAGACAAGTCAACCAAAAATCCGGAAAAATTTCAACCTGGTGCTTATCACTTTTCAAATGAAGGTTTTTGCAGTTGGTACGATTTTGCCTGGGAAATTATGCATATTGCAGGTATAAAATGTGTCGTTAAACCCATTAAAACCATTGACTATCACCAACCGGCTAAACGTCCGTTTTATAGTGTTATGGACAAGAATAAAATTAAACGTACTTATCACATTCAAATACCCCAATGGAAGGAAAGTTTAGCAAAATGCATTCAAAAAATTCAAAACACTTAAAAAAATCATGGATAAAAAAGAATTATTGCAACAAGTAAAACAAAGGGCTGAAATATGGCTGGATGGGAACTTTGACAAAGAGACAAAGGCCAGGATAGCGGACATGATGGAAAATGATGAAGATGAATTAATTGATGCTTTCTATAAAGATCTTGAATTTGGAACCGGCGGGCTACGTGGAATAATGGGTGTAGGAACAAACAGGATGAATATCTATACTGTAGGAATGGCTACACAGGGACTTTGTAACTATATTAAAAAAGAGTTTATTGAATCAGACACCATTAAAGTTGCCGTAGCCTACGATTGCAGAAACAACAGCAGGCTGTTCGCTGAAACAGCTGCAAAAATATTCTCTGCAAACCAATTTAAAGTCTATTTATTTGAATCACTCCGTCCAACGCCCGAACTGTCATATGCCATCCGTTTTTATGGTTGTCAGAGCGGTATTGTTATCACCGCCTCACATAATCCGAAAGAATATAACGGTTTCAAAGCTTACTGGTCAGATGGTGGGCAGGTAATCAGCCCTCATGATAAAAACATCATACAAGAAGCACAAAAAATCACCGATATCAATGAAGTACGTTTCGAAGGCACTAAAAAAAATATTCAGATTATAGGTAACGAACTTGATGAACGGTATACTGACCAAATTAAGACCCTAAGCCTTTCCCCTGAGATCATCGAAAGGAATAAAGATCTGAAAATTGTTTATACTCCCATACATGGAACCGGTGTAGTATTGGTTCCTTTGGTGTTGAAGAAATTTGGTTTTCAGAATATTTACACCATTCCTGAACAGGATAAAACAGATGGAAACTTTCCTACGGTTCATTCGCCAAATCCTGAAGAACCGGCAGCACTTGCCATGGCTCTTGACAAAGCCAGGGAAGTGGATGCCGATCTGGTTATGGCTACCGATCCTGATGGTGACAGAGTGGGCATAGCAGTTAAAAACCACAACAACGAATTTGTTTTGCTCAATGGGAATCAAACAGCAGCTTTATTAGTTCATTATCTGCTTTCTGCACGATTTACAAAAGGAAAACTCAAAGGCAATGAATATATTATTAAAACAATTGTAACATCGGAGTTACTATCTGAAATTGCCGAAAAATATAATGTTGAACACTTTGATGTTCTAACCGGTTTTAAATACATTGCCGATATCATCAAAAAACATGAAGGCAAGAAGGAATTTATTGTGGGTGGAGAGGAAAGTTATGGCTATCTGGCCGGAGAGTTTGTTAGAGATAAGGATGCGGTAATGTCATGTGCTCTGATTGCTGAAGCTACAGCCTGGGCTAAGGATAAGGGCAAATCATTATACGATCAGCTCATTGATATATATCTGGAGTATGGTTTTTATCATGAACGCCTGGTGAATATTGTTAAGAAAGGGAAATCGGGTGCTGAGGAGATTCAAAAGATGATGGATGATCTCAGGAATACACCACCTGAAACCATTAATAATTCTCCGGTAATGCTAATCCACGACTTTCAGATACAAACAACGTATGACCTGTTGTCACATTTAAGATATCAAATAACTCTCCCTAAATCAAATGTCCTGCAATTTATCCTTAAAGATGGATCTAAAATATCTGTCCGCCCGTCAGGAACTGAACCAAAAATCAAATTCTATTATAGTGTGAAAGGAGAATTAAAAAACCGGGATAACTTTGAGAAAGTAAAAGGTCTCCTGGAAAAGAAAATTGATAATATTATTCTTTCGTTAGGTATGTGGATATGATCTCAGCAAAATTTTTATTGAGGTAATCACAGAAAAAGGCAGCTTACCTTCGAAAAAGATTGAAAAAGATTTGATCTTACATTAGTATTTGCAACAATTAATATCTACAAAAATGAAGACATACCGAAAAGAACTTTGGTTCGAAACCAGCAAAAGAAGAGAACTTAAAAACATTACCCCTTACATTCAACAATGTCTTGAAGAAAGCGGCATTATGGAAGGATTTGTCCTGTGCAATGCAATGCATATTACCGCCAGTGTTTTCATAAACGATGATGAGTCGGGATTACACCACGATTTTGAGGTCTGGCTTGAAAAACTGGCGCCTGAAAAACCTTATTCCCAATATAAACATAACACATTTGAAGATAATGCAGACGCTCATCTGAAACGAACAATTATGGGAAGAGAAGTAATGGTTGCTGTTACTGAAGGCAAACTGGATTTCGGGCCCTGGGAACAAATCTTCTATGGGGAATTTGACGGAAAGCGACGGAAAAGGGTGTTAGTTAAGATCATAGGTGAATGAATTAGTATTGGACATTCCTTTTTTTATATGATAAATTACTGACTTGCGGAGCTTTCCGAATAATCGCCGAAGGCAATTATTCCAAGTAAGCGACGCAAAAGAGTTCTCGTAAAAATTATTTGTGAATAATAATATGCCTGATGAGAATAACCACTTAATGACGCTTGAATGATCAATCAAGATAAAAGATAAAAGATAAAAGTAAAAAGTGAAAAACAAGTAATCGGTGATCGGTAATCAGTAAACGGTAAAACCTGTCAGAGTCTGTGGGCAGACTTGCAGAGCGGGAGACCTGACAGTGTTTGGAGAATTATATAAGTATGCATAATGGCCGTCTTTTCAGGACATCAACACCATGGAAAGGAACCCAATACCAAAAATCTTATTATAAGTATTGGTCTGAACTTTACCATTACCCTGGCAGAGTTTTTTGGCGGGATTATTTCAAACAGCCTGGCACTTATATCTGATGCACTTCATAACCTCAGCGATACATTTGCCCTTTTTATATCATACATAGCCTTACTGGTTAGCAAGAAATCCTCCAGTCCAAAAAAAACATTCGGGTATAAAAGAATCGAGATTCTGGCAGCTCTCTTTAATTCAACTATACTAATAGCCGTTTCTGTTTTTCTTTTTTACAAAGCGTACGAGAGGTTTGTGGATCCTCAACCCATCAAAGAGGGAATTATGTTTTTTGTAGCTGTTATTGGATTAGCTGCAAATCTTATTTCGGTATTCCTTCTGAAAAAAGATTCGGATCATAATCTTAACATCAGGTCTGCTTATCTGCACCTGTTAGGCGATACATTATCCTCTATGGCTGTTGTAATAGGCTCTGTTCTAATTTATTATTTTAAAATTTACTGGGTTGATCCTTTATTAACCGTATTAATTGGTCTGTTCATTTTAAAAGAAACTTTCAGCATTTTAAAGGAAACGGTTGAAATTCTAATGGAGGCCAGTCCTCCTGACCTGGATATTGATAACATTAGAACAGAACTGGAAAAACTAACAACAGTAGCTAATATCCATCATATTCATGCATGGAGGTTAACCGATTCCGATGTTCATTTTCAATGCCACGCTGATTTGAATGAAAACATAAGCATTAAGGATACTGATGTGATCAGGAAGGAACTGGAGAATATCCTTATTAAAAAATTCAATATCAATCATGTCACTATC
>DAOVQI010000092.1 GCA_030628785.1 Bacteroidota bacterium | reverse complement strand
GTACCGAACGGTACGTTCGGGCGGGCCGACTGAAGATTGCAGACTTAAAAAAGCAAAGTATAATGAAATTAGCCAATACCAAGCCATAAACATTGAACTTAAATAATAAATTCCACATGCCTGCTTGTATATCTTAAAAAATTAAGGTAACAGTTTTATGTAATCTTTTTTATGTTTAGTACGTCGTAGCTCGTCAGACGACCCGTCAAAAAAGCCGGGCAGGCTTCAGTTCGTCCGACGAGTTAATAAATGTAGTAACCATCCGCTCGCTTTCCCTATGACGGTAGCTTGGCGGGGGGCCGATGGATAAGAGGAAGTATAGACTTTCTTGCTTGCGAATTGGAGTGTATTTGTGCTGGTGGTTGCAGGTTGGACAACGTATTGAATTGAAAATACAAGTTTTAATTTGTGACTTGAGATTGGTTTAGGCAGGAAGCATCTATGCAATAATATGTGGAGTAGGTAAACTGTTTTTATCTACCATTAGGATATTATATATTTTTCGTTTCTTAATAATGCAAAGAAATCATCTCTGTAAGTTTCTGTTATAGGTATTAACCTATTATTTATCTTTATACGATTTCTCTCAATATTTTCTATTTTGTCAAGTGCCACAATGAATGATTTATGTATCCTTGTGAAATTTGATTTTGGTAGTAATTCCAAGATTTTTTTGAAAGAAAGCAAGGTCAATATTTTCTTTTCTTTCATGCCTTCGATGTAGAGAATCTCTCTTAAATCAACTCTTTCAATTCTGTATTCAGTTTTGATGAATATGAAATTGTTATCTTGACTTTTTTCAAGCTCTTTATTCAAATCATCAGATACCTTGTTAACTGCTTTTAAAAACCTGTCAAAATCAAATGGTTTTAAAAGATAATCGGTTACATTATACTCATAGCCCTCCAAAGCATATTGACTGTATGCTGAAGTAATAATTATTTTTGGACTTTTCTGCAATGATTTTAGAAATTGAATTCCTGATAAATCCTTCATTTGAATATCAAGAAAAATCAAGTCTACAGGGTGTTTCTTCAGGAAATTTATGGCTATAATACCATTATCAAAAGTGTTGATTAATTGTAGAAAGTCTAATTTTTTTATAAAATCAACCAATTTCTCAATTGCAAGAGGCTCATCTTCAATAATTATACATTTAATTGTCATCAATATTGATGGTTAATTTTACATCAAAGATATTGTTTTTATCATGTATTTCGAGGTTATCCTTTCCGGGATAAATCAGGTTTAGCCTTCGTTTCACAATATCTAAACCAATTCCAGTTGTTTCATCTTTATTTATGTCATTATTAGTATAACTATTAGTACAATGGAGAGTAAAAGCTTTGTTTTCAATTTCACATTCAATTTTTATTTTATCCTCAACATATTCATTTTTAAAATGTTTGAAAGCATTTTCAATAAAAGGAATTAATAACATAGGTGCAATTTGTAATTCTTCAGGTTCGCCAATTTTTAAGTATTTTATGAGCTTTTTATTCTTAAATCGGAGTTCCTGTAGTGACAAATAATTCTCGATATGTTTTATTTCATGTTTTAGTAATACCTTATCGCCATTTGCATTATAAAGCATATACCGCATAATATCGGATAGTTTTATTAATTGTTTTGATGCTGAATCCGGATTTTTCCTTAATAATGTGTCGATATTATGTAATGTATTAAATAAGAAATGAGGATTGATTTGTGTACGTAATAATGCAATTTCGCTTTTTAAGTTTTGCTCTTCCAATTGTTGTTGTATTTCTCTTTTCTTGAACCAATCAATAAAGAACCTGAATAATCCTCCCCAGAATGCCCATATAATACAATTGGCGATAGCATATAATCCCCCCATATGTGACCTATTCGACAAATAAAAAAATATTATGTATAGCCCAATAAAAAAGAGAACAATATATAATAATCTTTCTTTTTTACTTATCAAATAAATTATCCCAAAATAAGATAGATAGAATATAATTGGCATAATAAGATGAGTATAAGCAATTAAATGCCTAACTTCTTCAGCGGCAACTAATCTTGTAACAATTGGTGGTAATAAAATGAGTCCAAAAAAAAATGTGACCCAAAAAATGATATGAAAGATTACAACAACTGACTTTTTCATATTTTAACCTTTATATTTTAACAATTATAATACAAAAGTCAGTTACATTTTAATTAAAACCAAAAACAATATATGTAATCGAAAATTTTATCGACAAAATCTTGGCTATTATCTATGAGATTCTTTGAAAAGCAACTTGTGATATTACTATTAACTGAAAATATTTAAACTGAAATGCATACTTTCTAAAATACATTTAAATAAGGTCATTATCATTTTTTTTAAAAGTATATATTTATATATTTGCATTTATCATTGTATTGTTAATTTGTTGTAAAATGGAGATAAAAGATTTAAGTACAGAACAGCTCGAAAAGGCGGCTAATATGCTTAAGGCTATTGCACATCCAATGAGAATTGCCATTCTCAGCTTTATAGAGGAAGATAAAAAACTAACGGTTACTGAAATCCATAAGCTTTTAAATATTGAGCAGTCAACCACCTCCCATCATTTGGGAATTCTTAAAGACAAAGGAGTGTTGGCTTCAAAAAGGGAAGGGAAAAATACATATTATTTCCTTAAACACAATACCCTTCGACAGATCATTGAATGTGTGAGTAAGTGTGCACAATAGTGTGATACTCGTCCACTACTGCTGCAAGGCGATTAGTTTAGATTTGAAACATTGCAATTATATTATGGTTTATGTAGAAAGTTGATGCATTTTAGTGGTCAGACGAGTTAGACCACTGCTGCTGCCAGGAGATCAGACTGGGATGGAAATATTAGTTTGAATAGGAAGCCATAATATTTTAGTGGTCAGACGAGTAGGTTTAACACTCTGCCACCAACCTGCCATGAAATATATTTCATATCCTGGATTTCACAGGGCTTGTCAAGAGACTTCATCCATTTTATTTACCTTTTTAAAATATACAGCAAAAACTCTGTTTGTATGTTATCTTTGTATTAGGTTGTAATATTCTGTTATATGTTATAAGTTATATGTTAATTGTTATATGCGTTAGGCATAAGTGGCGATTTAAAGACGAAACTTTTTGTGACGAACTACATTTAACCGCCAACCGTTGCTAAATACTGGACTCTGGTTTTGAGAACCGATTCTGCCTGTCCCCAAGGTTCCGAAGTATCGGAACGGGGCAGGACAGGCAAGCGTATATAGATGTTAAAAGATTTAGCGTATAACTTATAACGTATAACATTTAACTTTTCCCAAAGGGATGCCCGCCCGACCGAAGTCATTCGCCAGCCCGAAAGAATGAATTCTTTCATTCTGGCGGGGGTAGGCCTTTGGCATAACCGTTAACTTTAATATAGAAAAGAGACTCTTGAAAATGAAATAGCAACGAACATTTTAAACAAAATTTTTTATGAATAATTCAGAGTTAACCGTCGATTGTTTATTCCAGAATACCATGATTGTTTTAGAAAATTAAGATACTATTCAAATGCAAAAGGAAATTTATCAATTAACTAATAACTAATAACTTAATAACTACCTGAAAAATTTGGATAAACTGAGCGCAACAATCTCAACGAAGGTAATTTTTCAGGTTAAATCGTTAGCAAATGACAAAAGTTAGAGTCACAAAAGAATTTGGGTTCGAAATGGCTCATGCTTTATGGAATTATGATGGTCCATGCAGGAATGTTCATGGCCATTCATACCGGTTGTATGTAACTGTGATCGGTGAACCCATAAATAGGCAAACGGATCCCAAACATGGAATGGTAATCGATTTTGGCGATTTGAAAAAGATTGTAAAGGCAACTATAATTAATAAATTCGATCATTCTGTGGTTGTAAGTAAGGAAGCACCACACCATTTGTTGCAAAATATTGAACAGATGTTCGAGAAGTACGATGTGATGGACTATCAACCAACGTGTGAAAACCTAGTTGTGGATTTTGCCGGCAGATTGATGGAAAAATTACCGGAGAATTTGAAGTTGTTTAGCTTAAGACTCGTGGAAACAGCCACATCATACGCAGAGTGGTATGCAGAGGATCAGTAGGAAAACAGTAAATTTAGGATTGATAGAGAGACTTGGAGACTGAGTGACTTTAGGAAAGGCAAAAGATAAAAGGAAAAAGATAGAAGTAGAAAAACCGGGAGCCAGAAATAGTGGCAATAGCAGCAGCAGGAGGCAGGATTGGAATAATGGAATGCTGGATGACTGGGTTAGACCTGCCAGTGTCTGGAGGACCTGGCAGAGTCTGTGAAGAAAGAGAGGAGAGCTACGGAGAGCGATTGAGGGGAAGATGTGTTAAAGTGTTAACGTGTTTATGTGTTATGGTGTTTAAGTGTTAAAGTTAAACAAACAGGAAAACGAAAACTGAGAACCAGAAATAGTGACAGTGGCAATAGTAGTAGAAATTGTTAAATGGCAAAAAAAAGGTAAACACAAACAAGTGACAACTTAATGACAGGGAATCCGCCAACCGACGGATGAGCAAATGACGCGAGCAAAGCGAGCTAATGACAATGAATGACGTGAGGAACGAAGTGACGAGCTAAAAGAAACCAAAAATCAAGACATTCTATAGCCAATGAAAGAAACAAACAGAACCGACAGCCAAAAGAAGTTGCTGCTACTGGACGCATATGCCTTAATTTTCCGGGCGTATTATGCATTTATCAGGAATCCAAGATACAGTTCAAAAGGTTTGAATACATCTGCCATTTTTGGATTTACAAACACATTGGACGAATTGATAAAAACAATGAATCCAACACATATTGCTGTTGTATTTGACCCCCCCACTCCAACATTTCGTCATAAAATGTTCAAAGAATACAAGGCCAACAGGGAAGCAACACCGGAGGACATTAAAAAGTCGGTTCCTTATATTAAGGATTTAATACGTGCTTTTAACATCCCAATCATTGAAGTTGAAGGATATGAGGCTGATGATGTAATCGGCACACTGGCAAAAAAAGCGGAAAGAAAAGGCTTTGTGACCTATATGATCACACCGGATAAAGATTTTGCACAATTGGTATCGGACAAGATATTTATGTATAAACCGGGAAGAGGCGGAAATGATCCGGAGGTTTTGGGTGAACATGAAATACAAGAACGTTTTAACGTGGAAAATCCGGGCCAGGTTATTGATGTACTGGCTTTATGGGGTGACTCGTCCGATAATATACCCGGAGCACCCGGTATTGGAGAAAAAAGAGCAAGGGAACTGATTGGTGATTATGGTAGTATTGAGGAACTTTTTAACCATACAGAAGAACTTAAGGGAAAACAAAAAGAAAACATCGAACAAAATATAGACCAGATCCGGCTTTATAAAGAATTAGTTACGATAGTTCTTGATGTTCCGGTTGAATTAAATGAAAGGGAGATGAAAATTAGCGAACCGGACAGGGAAAAATTAACTGCTTTATTCAACGAATTGGAGTTCAAAACAATTGCCAAAAGAATACTGGAAAGAGGCGGACGAACGACAACCGGAGAAAAAACCGTTCAGACCACTCTTTTTGGTGATAATTCCCATACGGTGCAAAAAGATAAGCTTAGGGATATTAATTCAACAGAACATTCTTATTATATCGTTGATTCAGAGGAAAAAATTTCTGGTTTAGCCAAAAGCCTGAGTAACCTGCAGGAGTTCTGTTTTGATACGGAAACTACCGGATTAAATGTGTATGAATCAGAACTGGTTGGTATTTCCTTTTGTTTTAATACTCATGAGGCATATTATCTGCCATTACCGGAAAAACGTGAAGAAACACAAAGTATTCTTAATGAATTCAAGAGCATTTTTGAAGACACGGGAATACGAAAAATCGGTCAAAACATCAAATATGACATACAGATTCTTCGATCGTACGGGATTCAGGTTCAGGGTGAGCTGTTCGATACGATGCTGGCCCATTATATCTTGCAGCCCGATATGCGTCACAATCTGAACTATTTGGCTGAAGCATTCCTTGATTACAAACCGGTGTCCATTGAGGAATTGATTGGAGAAAAGGGGAAGGGGCAATTAAGTATGCGTATGGTACCAAACCAAAAAGTTGCAGACTACGCCGCCGAAGATGCCGATGTTACCTGGCAATTAAAAAAGAAGTTGGAAGAGAAGGTAAAAGAAAGCAATCTGGAAAACCTATCGGAAAAAATTGAAATGCCACTGGTATATGTCCTTGCCGATATGGAACGGTCAGGAGTGAGGATAAACGTTGAAAATTTGAGAAAATACGGAGACGTATTGCGAGAGGACATTTTGAAGTTAGATCAGGAAATTATTAGAATGGCAGGTGTTGATTTCAATATCGCCTCTCCGAAACAGTTGGGGCAAGTGCTGTTTGAGAAGATGAAGATTGTGGAAACTGCAAAAAAAACCAAAACCAGGCAATATTCAACAAGTGAAGAAGTCCTTATGCGATTAGCTGATAAACATGAAATCATACCCAGGATTCTCGAATACCGGTCGTTGAAAAAGCTTTTAACCACCTATGTTGATGTACTTCCACGATTGATTAATGCAAAAACCGGAAAGATCCATACTTCATTTAATCAGGCAATAACCTCAACCGGTAGGTTAAGTTCGAATAACCCAAACCTTCAGAATATTCCAATACGTGAAGAAAAAGGCCGGGAAATCCGCAAGGCTTTTGTGCCAACCAATGAAAATTATATTTTATTGTCGGCTGACTACTCACAGATTGAACTCAGGCTAATGGCCCATATGAGTGAAGACCCGAATATGCTCGGAGCTTTTCTTGCCAATGAGGATATTCATGCAGCCACTGCTGCAAAAATAAATGGAATACCGGTTGATATGGTTACTAAAGAAATGAGAACTAAAGCCAAGACAGCAAATTTTGGAATTATCTATGGGATTTCAGCATTTGGGTTATCACAACGGTTATATATTTCACGGAAAGAAGCCAAAGAGCTCATTGACGGATATTTTAACACCTATCCCAACGTAAAGACTTATATGAATAAAAGCATACAATTTGCCAGGGATAAAGGTTATGCTGAAACCATAATGGGAAGGCGAAGATATTTGAGGGATATTCATTCAAGAAATGCAATTATCCGGGGAATGGCAGAAAGAAATGCCATAAATGCCCCGATTCAGGGATCGGCTGCCGACATTATTAAAATGGCTATGGTTTGCATCCATAAAGCCATCAAAGAAAAGAATTATAAATCAAGGATGATCCTTCAGGTTCATGATGAACTGGTCTTTGATGTTTATAAACCGGAACTTCAGGCTATCACCGAAATGGTTAAGGATGCCATGCAAAATGCTGTAAAGTTAAAAATTCCCCTATTGGTTGATCAGGACACAGGAAACAACTGGCTGGAAGCACATTAAAAGCACTAATTTCCTGCTGCAACTTCATTTTTAGATATCCCTTCAAGAATGCTGGTGTAAAGGTTTTGATCCTCTAATACCTCAACCGCCTTTTTTACTTGTACATCATATGGTAAAGAAGATTGAATCCTGCCTGCCCTATAGTAATAACGGCCCACAATTCCTGTCTGAATTAGTTCTTTTATTTCCTTTTTGAAAGATTCCAGATCTTTAGCTTTATTATGGGAAAGTTTTTCCCTGAGCAACATAAATTCTTTAGCTGAATGTTGGTAATATTTTTCCTTTTTAGCTAAATCTTCAAGTTTTTCTAAAGCAATTTCTGTTTGTGTTTTATAATCAAAATTTTTACTATCGACAAACTTGATAAAATCCTGGTATTCATCGTCTGTAAAGGCATATTGTGTTGGGTGTAAAATCGATTCGTGTTCTGAAAAATATTTGTTGGTATAGTCAAAAATGATAAATTTGGTGTAGAGATCAAGGGTAATCTGGCTTAATTTTTCCGGTTTTATTTCAATATCCGGCATAATTCCACCTCCATTGTAAACCTTGCGGCCATTTTTTGTTGAATATTCTGAAATCAGGGAATCAGGAATATGGCCCACACTACCATCTTCATTGCGGTGGGAAAAGTCCAATGCCTGAATACACCGGCCACTGGGAATATAGTATTTTGCGGTGGTAATCTTCAGTTGATTGTTATAACCAACCGGACGGGTTGTTTGGACCAGTCCCTTTCCGTAGGTTCTTTCACCGATAATTACACCACGGTCAAGATCCTGAAGTGCTCCGGCAACGATTTCGGATGCAGATGCCGATCCGCGGCCGACCAATACAGCCACCGGAATTTGAGTATCCAGAGGATGATTTTTTGCTGTGTAGGTATTATCAAGTTCTTTCATTCTGCCACGGGTACTGACGATTTCCAAACCCTTTTCAACGAACAGGTTTGAAACCTCAACAGATTCTATAAGCAAACCACCGGGATTGCCTCTTAAGTCAAGGATAATACCCTGGATATGACTGTTTTCCTTCAAGTCAAGCAAAGCTTTTTTTACCTCTTTTCCTGAATTCCGGGTAAAGTTGGAAAGCCTAATGTACCCGGTTTTATCACTAACCATTCCATAATATGGAACACTTTTAATTTGGATCTTCTTCCGTGTAAGGGTCTTCTTAATGGGTTTTTCAACACCATATCGTTTGATAGTTACCACGACTTCGGTATTAGGGAGTCCTTTAAGCCGGTCACTGACCTTTTCCAACAGAAGGCCCTTGGTTGAGAGACCATCTACTTCAATAATCAAATCACCGATTTTAAATCCTGCCAGATCTGCCGGAAATCCTTTATATATTTCAGAGATAACAGTATAATCACCACTTTTTCGAATTAAGGACCCTATTCCTCCGTACTGACCGGTAGTTAAAAATGTAAGATCATCCATATTGGATTCAGGAATGAAAACCGTATACGGATCCAGGGATTTCAGCATTTCATCAATGCTGGTTTTTATCAGTTTATCAGAATCAACTTCATCAACATAAAATAACCGGAGTTCGGTAAAAAGCGACCTGAAGATTTCTAAGTTCTTGATATACTTAAAATCTTTGCTTTCGGTGAAAGCCAGGATAAGGATCGAAACAACGATTAAAAATCCACCAATCAGCTTCGTTTTACCCGGCTTCTTCATTTGATTTGATTTCATGATTTAAGCTTTCTTTTATAATTCAGTAATATGACTTCTTATTATTTGATAGTATCGGAATTTACTCTCCGCCAGCTGGCGGATCATGAGATCGCCCCGCCCAGGCGGGGCTAAGTTCAAAAATTTCCCTTATCATATGGGTGATTCCGTAGAGATTAATAAAATCCAAAGTTCAAAATCCAAAGTTCAAAATAAATTCCAAACCCCAAATCCCAAGTTCAAAACTATTGCT
>DAOVQI010000259.1 GCA_030628785.1 Bacteroidota bacterium | reverse complement strand
TTAATCCCAAATCAATTCTTCTAAAATCTTCAAGAAATTCAACTTCATTAAATGCAAGAATCTTCATATCTAAAAAAGGACCACCAAGAAGATACGGCCTCCATTTTTTTTCTGTTGTGAAAGTCCATTTTGCCAACACTGGTATCTCCATATAAGTAAAAATATTATACAGGTAAATATCTCCAACAGTATTAATTCTACTACCTTTTGTAGTGAACAGGAGTTCTGACTGCAGCGAAAATTGGCTACTGACTTCATAATTTATAAAGTAACCAAGTGTTAAGCCAGGCATATACCCAATTCCTTTCCCGGGAATATCTTTTCCGGTAAACTTTGAATTGTTAAATCCAAATTTGATACCCCTGGATGAGAATCCTTCTGCATTTATTTCAGATGACGAAATAATAAATAGAACCAGTGCTGTAATTATTGTGTATGTTTTCATAACTCTTCAAATATTGATTTTTAATTATTAAAAAATAAACCTGGTTTTACCTCAGGCATTTTGTCTAAAAATTACGAAAGATTTATTTACTTAATTCCATCTTTGTTGTAGTTACAGTACGTCCAAAAGGCTGGTTTACAGTAAATCCTGTTACATCATCCTTATCATTAAAATGAAAAGTTATTGTGCTTTTTCTGCCCTGCGCAAAGAATACATATTTCGACTCAGGGAATATTTCAGTTTTGCTCCACGGATTTTCCTTTTTTCTCGGGGGTCTTTCATAATAAACTTTGTTGTTTTCTACTGAGATCTTTCGTTTACCCGGAGATTCAACAAACTTATATACCCCTTGATATTTATTTAACTGTTCTTCTGAAAGTTGAATTGCAATTCGTTCACCAGTTTGTTCATGCAATCCTAAAAGTATTCCCGTAATTAGGTCCCCAACTGCGTGTGTGGGTGTACCAGTATATGGATCAACACAATTATGCAAAACAGCGACATATATTTTTTCTTCAGGCAGGTACATTCCATGAGAAACAAAACCATACACTCCTCCTCCATGGTAAAGATTCTTTTTCCCCTGAAAATCACCGATGAACCAGCCATATCCATAGTTAGTCTTAGTACCATTATTCAAAATGGTTGGCTGAAAGCATTTTTCTAAACTTTCTTTACTTATTAACTTGTTATTTTCCAAAGCATCCATCCACTTTGCCAAATCATCTGTATTTGAAAGGATGTCACCACCTCCGTATGGATGAGACATACTCATATATTCAGCTTTCAGAATAAGACCATCTTCTTTCCTGTAGCCGCTTACCAGATCTGGAATAATCTGATCATCAGTTCCAAAATATGTGTGATCCATTCCGGCAGGTTTAAAAATATTGTTAGTGATAAAGCTCTTGTATGTTTGCCCACTAGCTTTTTCAATTATTTTAGCTAGTAATGTATATCCCGAATTACAATATTTCCATTTATCTCCGGGGGTAAATTCTAGTGGTTCATTTTTGAATATATCAATGATCTCTTTAGGACTGATCTTATCGCGTATCTTTTCTTTCCATTCTTGTATTCCATTGTAATTTTTGATACCGGAAGTGTGACTAAGAAGATGTTTTATGGTTATAACCTCCTCGTTTACAGGATAATCTGGAAAGTATGTGGTTATCAGATTGTTTAATGAAAGATCCCCACGTTCCTGAAGGATCATTATTGCAATAGCAGTAAATTGTTTGGTCATAGAACCAAGCTTAAACACCATATCAGGTTTCATTGGAACCTGAAGTTCAACATTGGCTAATCCATACGCTCGCCGGAATATTGTCTTTCCATCTCTAATGGCTATTACAGATGCACCAGGCTCATTAGGTTTATAGATGCTCTGTAATTCTTTGTCGATACTTTTAATTAATAAAGGGTCATCTGTTGCAGGTTTATCAGAAGTATTCTGACTATTTGAGCATGAAATAACGAAAAAAAAAATATTGAAATCAGACTGTGGAAAATGTATTTATTCATGACTTATAGCATCTGTAGGATTAGCATTTGCTGCCCGGATAGACATAAAGCTTACCATAAGCAAGGCAATAGTCAGTGCTGCCAGGGTTGCGAGCAGAAATGGGATTGCTGTCGCCCATACAAAAGGTGACAGGCCGAAATCAATACGGTAGGCAAAATCCTGTAACCACCTGTTCATTCCAATATAAGCAACCGGCCAGGCGATAAGGTTGGAAAGCAGAACAAGTATAATGAACTCTTTGTTGAGTAGCCACACAATTTTGCCGCTGCTGGCTCCCATGACTTTCCGTATACCTATTTCCTTTGTTCTTTGTTCGGTCACAAATGATGTCAATCCTAACAGACCCAGACAGGAAATAAATATTGTCAATAATGAGAAAACGGTAAACAAATATCCCCATTTTTTCTCAGAAGAGTACATATCATCCAGTTTATCCTGGAAAAAGAAATAATTAAACGGTAAGATATTCCCAAATTCTACCCTTTTGTCCCTGATAAATTCAATAGATTCAGTAATTTTTTTCTTATTTAATCTGATATAGAAATTCAGGGTTGGATCTTCACTTACTAAAAAAATAAAAGGTTCAATTTTGTTATGAATCGATGCAAAGTGAAAATCCTTAACAACTCCAATTACTTTGCCATCATTTCGGGCTGAACCATCAGCCGGGTTTATTCCAAATCTTACTCTTTTGCCCAAAGCGTTATCACCCCATCCCAAACTTTTTGCAGCTGTTTCGTTAATAATAAATGCTTCCGTCAAATCAGTGGTCTTATCCTTATCGAAATTCCTTCCCTCCTTGATTTTAATCCCCATCATATCAATAAAATCGTGATCAACAACTGAAAAACTAATTGCAAGCTCAACCATACCTTCTTCTTTTTCTACCTGGAATACAACTTTGCTTGCCATTCTTGGTGGAATTAATACAGAAGAAGAAACTGCATCGATATCCGGGTTTTTTAATAACTCTTCCTTAAAAGAAACTAATTGGTTACTAATAAAAGCCGTATCCCTATTCGGAATTAATAGAATGTCTTCTTTATTGAACCCCAGATCTTTATTTTGAATAAATCTTTGCTGGCCGGCAATAACTAATGTGCTAATAATCAAGCCAATAGATACAATGAACTGGAATACAACAAGTATCTTTCTCAGAAATCCTTTACCCTGTCGGGGGTTAGTGGTTCCTTTTAGTACGAGTACCGGTAAGAAAGAAGATAAATAAAATGAAGGATAACTACCAGATACAATTCCAACAAAGATTACAATAAGCAGGATAGTAACTATTCTTCCCGGATTAAACAGGCTTGAATAGCTAAGTGTTTTTTCAGCCAAAACATTAAAATAAGGCAATAATAATGAAACAACTACTATAGCTATAGCAAATGCTATAAATGCCATAACAATAGATTCGCTTAAGAATTGCCTTATTAATAATCCCCTGTGTGCTCCTATCATTTTTCTCAGTCCTACTTCCTTTGCCCTGTTAGCAGAACGGGCTGTTGCCATATTCATATAATTTATACAGGCTATCAGGAGTATGAAAAAACCTATTAATGAGAATATAATTATATACTTATTATTGCCTACCGGAAGATCAAACTCAAGATCAGAAAAAAAATGAACTTCATCAAGGCGCTTTGTCAATAAATCAAAACTAGCATTTATCTGATTCCCCAGAGAGGCCATATATTTTTCATAAAAATCCGGAAATTTCTCATGAATACTATTAATACTGGTGTTTTCCTTTAATAAAAGATAGCTGAACGAGCTAATATTCCAGAACGAGGGAGCGCTTCTGTCATTATAATTTCCCCTATCTCCCATCATTTCCTGGATTGTGGCAACTGAAAGTAAACAATCAAACTTTAAATGCGAGTTCCCGGGAACATCCTTAATAACTGCACTAACACTAAAATCTCCAAAATTACTGGTGGCTAACACTTCGCCTATTGGATTTTCATTCCCAAAATACTTCTTTGCAAAACTCTCGGTTATAACAATTTTATAAGGTTCATTCAGGGCATTCTCCGGCGACCCTAAAATAAATTCATGAGTAAATATCTTAAAAACAGTAGAATCCGTAAAATACATGTTATCTTCATAAAATTTCTTTTCACCATATGTAAAAAGAATATCATCAACTCCAAATCCTTCAAAACGTACATATTCTTCTATTTCAGGATATTCATCCATTAATGTTGGAGCAAATGGCCTTGGTGTTAATGCGGCCAGGGTATTTTTGCCCGAAATAGTAAAGTTCGATTCAAGACGATATATCCTTTTGTATTTTTTATGATGCTTATCAAAAGCAAGCTCATCCTGAACATACATGAGGATCAGAATGGCACAAATTATACTAATAGCAAGACCAGCAATATTTATTGTAGTATAAAACCAGTCCTTATTAATATTCCTGAAAGCCGATTTAAGATAATTTTTAAACATGGTTATGTTTTAAGTGGTGAAAATTAAAGAGAATTAGTACAATTGATGTGCCAATAGTATTAATCACTTGAATATGTGTTGAATAAAGAGAAATAAGATTGATTTGGTCCAATAATTTTGTCCGATTACGAACAAAAAATGTTCGAATCTGAACATCAAGTTACTGGTTTCAAGTGTTCAAAGTCAGTTAGTAATTCAGAATTTTTAATTGGCGATTGCAAAGCATCTGAAAGATAATCTTTCAGTCCCTAACGGGACGTTACACTTTTTTTTAACGTTCCGTTCCAGCCAATAAATTGGCTGTCTATTACCTTCCTGTCCCTACGGGACGTATTGTTTACAATACAATTAGTACCTGACTGAAATTTCCTGCAGATTCGATTTCCCGACTGAAATAAAACCAAGTGTGAGGTGGTTCTGAAATTTGATTTATGTCCCGTCAGGGACTAACATATAATAGGCCCGCCTGCCCGTCCGACCGAGGTCATCCGTGCGGGAATGACGAAGTCGGGCAGGCAGCCACTTCAGTGGCTGTAGTAAAGATCCAAATAAAAAATTCAGTCCGTAGGGCTTGAAATGAATAACACGTAATCCGTAACTCGCAACCATAGTGAGCCTCAGCACGCTGTCGCTGAAGCTTTAGCGTAGGCGCCCTAATTCCACAATCACTCAAATTTAGCAGTTTCATTTGAATAGTATTAACCTTTTTAATTACTTTGCGAAGCTATGTTCTAGTTTTATAGCGGAATCCAAAACGCTTAGATATATTTTCAGAAAATCAAAGCGATATGCATGACTACGGTATTCTTTCCTTAATACCACCCGTTATAGCGATTGTATTGGCCATTCGCACCAGGCAGGTCTTTGT
>DAOVQI010000294.1 GCA_030628785.1 Bacteroidota bacterium | reverse complement strand
GCTAAGGCTGAGGGGAAAAAGAAAATAAAGAAGAATTAAATCAAGAGTCCAAAGAGGTAATAGGTGAGTAGGTATACCTGCAAGATAAAAGCAGGTAAGACACATTACTATGATGATAAATATGTTATAAATCAGAAGGTTAAGTATAAATAATTAATAACAGATGAAGAATACCTTTAGATTAAATAATAAGGTAAAATATGATTAAACTTTATATCTGATAAATAAAAACCTTAGCCTAAAAAATTACAAGGCAATTAGAAAGAGGCATAACTCATCGTATATCAGATTATGTTTTTGAACTTAGCCCCGATGGCTATCGGGGCGATCTCATGAACGAAGAGAATATATTCCGATACATATTAAATAATCTCAAATTTATCCGCATCAAGATAAACGGGGAATTTTTGTCTGAAGTCCATCAATTCCTGGTAGGATAAAAAAACGGTTTCGATGGATTCTTCATATGGAACTGTCTTGCTAATCACTTCTCCCCTGGGGTTGATGACCATTGAGTCTCCGGAATAACTGATTTCCCTTCCATCCAAACCAATCCGGTTCAGACCGATAACATATGCCTGATTCTCTATTGCCCGTGCTATAAGAAGGGTTTTCCAGACTTTTCTTCTTGGTTCCGGCCAATTAGCAATAAACACCAGTATATCATAATCGTTGCGGTTTCTTATCCAAACAGGAAACCGCAAATCATAACAAATCAATGGTTTAAATTTCCAGTTACCTATTTTTGTAATCAATTGTTGGTTTCCCGGAGTGTAAAAATCACGTTCACCTTCCATTCTAAACAAATGATGCTTGTCATACCAGGTATAATTCCCATCAGGTGGCATCCAGATAAGCCGGTTAAAGTATTTTCTGTTTTCCTTTATAATGATACTACCAAGAATGTGAATATTTTTGCTTTTTGCCAGGTCTGTCATCCAACGTACTGTTTTCCCGTTCATTTGTTCGGCTGATTTCCGGGGATTCATCGAAAAACCCGTGGTAAACATTTCCGGTAAAACAATCAAATGTGTTGGTTCGTTCAGGTTATTTATTATTTCGGAAAAGTAAGCCCGGTTCTTTAGCGGATTTTCCCATTCCAGATTTGTTTGTACAATGGTTATTCTTAGCTGATCCATAATGCAGGTTATATGAGTAAAAAAAAGGCTGTCAATTTTACTTTCGACAGCCCGTATAAGTTATACCATGAAATAAATCAAGGATTGATTTTCTGGTAATAGTTATCCAGAATACTGGTAATTAAAGGCTTATAATAAGACCAGTAAAACCTGGTTCCATTACCAGGGGCATCGTTCACCAATAAAAACTCCAGTTTTTCAATTCCTTTAAAATATGCCGTTTTGTTATTTACGGGATTATAAGTAAAGTCTCCGGCAAAATAGTAGTAATTATTTTCACCAGGTTGCTCTATAACGGCTGGAAAGATTTCGCGTATCATATTGGAATACAGAATGGAATCTCCCACCTCATTTGTATGAATCTTAAAATTAGCGATAACATTATTTTCACCGGATTCAATAACTTCAAACCAGTATGGAAAGTTAACCTTATAGGGTAAATAAAACTTTTCTTGTCCGTAGGTTGTGGTATAGATATAAGGAACCTCTATTTCCAGGTGTGTTTCATTTTCCAAAACCACAACCCTGTTACCTTTCACAAGAACAATTCCGGAATTTTTAAAACTCCAGTCTTTTCTATACTGTTTTTCGTATAAGGAAACGATCCATGGCGGAAAATCAGGATTCTTGAGTATATCCAGGGACTCAAAATATTTTCCGGTCCATTCGGTCCAGCTTATTCCAAACAGGATTTCGGTTTTGTTTCTATCAAGCGGAGAAGTAGGATAGTCGAGGATATTGTATTCAGCCATTATTAATTTATTCCGGTCTTTCATTTCTTTTAGCAAAAGGTAATCATAGGCCTTCAGCCCTCCATCAATGAGTCTTGACCTCCGGTTTTTGCTTAGTCCTTTATACCAATCATTGAAATACACACCATATGTATCGGTATAATATAACACATCAAGGGAATCGGCTAAATTTAAAACCTCAGATAACCGGATCACTTTTCTGTCCCATTGCTTTTCCCTCAGTGGCCGCAGCGGATAAAAGCCCATATAATCCTTTTTGTAGGAATAACGTCTTTTATTGGTTTTTACATATTTGTTATGGTTAAGTATCCAATTAAAGGATCTGTGTTTATCGCGTTCGAGGGTCGGTACGGTTTTATCAAGAATCAGAATTTTTAAGGGCTTTTTTGGCTGAAAAGTCCACTTGAAAAAGCTGACGATGGGTAATGCAAAAATAATAACTAAAACTACGATGAATGCAATAAGTGACTTTTTCATACGAAAATATCTTAGTTAATTAAATCCTTTTGAAAATGCTAAACTTTATTACTTAAGTTGTTAAAATTAATAGGCATAAATGTATTAAAATAATTTTAGAAAAAAAACTATATAGCCATTCATGCTAAAAGGAGCTGTAATAATATCTAAAACTAAAGCTTTTTGTTTGATTTCCTGTATAGAACTATTCTTTTTATCTTATACTGTTATTATATTGATTATGTTTCAGGGAAAATAACAAATTAATGCAAAAATGCATAAATAATTCCTAAATAGAACGTAAGTTCAGCAAAGAAATTGGAAATTTTGTAAAAAAGTTATTCTGAAATCAACTGAAGGGCATCATCAACCCCATATTTGCGCCTTATGACAATGCTTTATTGACTAATAATTAGTTAATAGTCGGCCCGCCCGTACCGTTCGGTACGGGCGGGCCGACTGAAGATTGCCGACTTAAAAATGCAAAGTATAATGAAATTAGCTATTATCAAGCCATAAACATTGAACTTAGCCCCGATGGCTATCGGGGCGATCTCATGAACGAAGTGAGTAAATTCCGATACGTAACAAATCAACCCAAATCACTCAGAATCTTGACAAGATTCATACTTACAATCTCCACCTTCCTGCCATTTAAATTAATGATCTTATCATTTTTAAATTCATTTATAGTCCTGATGAAACTTTCTTTCGTAGTTCCACACAACTCTGCTAGTTCTTTCCTGGTTAGCTGAAATTCAAAAACATGGCTTTTGTATATATCCTGGGAAAAGTATAGCAGGACATTGGCTATCCTACCTGGTAAATGTTTATAAGCTTGAGCCATTAGTTTATCAAAAATAAATAAACCATCCTTGCACAAGGTATGGATAATATCCATGGCAAAATCACCATTTTTTTTGATGAGATTCAGGAAAGCTGAACGGTCCGTCATGAAAATTTCCGAATCTTCAACTGCAGAAGCAGAATACTGGTAAATATCATCGCCAAAAACCGACATTAGTCCGATGAAATTCCCGGGATTTACAATTTTAAGAGCCAGTCTTTTCTTGCTTTTGCCTTCCTTGAAAATTTTAACCAGGCCGGATTGCAAAAACATAACATGGGATGTTCGGGTATTCTGCTTAAAAAGTACTTCGCGCCTGTCAAAATTCACCTTGTTGCTGTTTGCAATCAGGAAGGTTTGTTCATCTGTATCAAGAGTCCTGAAAAAACTATATTGGTTAAACCAGTTTATATTGGAACTTATATCAAGCTTTTTGTTCATTTGTTTATGGGGATTAAAATATTGGCAACTAACTTTCCAGGGGTATCCCTCGGGAGGAGGAGTTCCAGGGAAAGTTTTCAAGAGTTTCTTTTTTCAGATTAATCTAATGAATTAGGTTAAACAAGTAAATGATTTAAATCACCTAAATATAATATGTTATCTCATAAAAAAAAAGATAACGCAAAAATAAATCCATTTATCTTTAACTTGTCATTTATCTGTTTGTTAAGGCAGGATAAGATCAATAAGCTCATGGGCAAAAACACAGGTTCAAAAATATTGGTAATTGATGATTCAATGACCAATAACCTTTTAATTGAGGCCATTTTAAAAAGGGAAGGTTATCATGTTTTCATAGCTTTTTCAGCCGAGGAAGCCCTGAAGCAATTGTACAAAGAGCTCCCGGATCTTATCCTTCTGGATATCCTGATGCCAAAAGTAGACGGTTTTGAATTTTTAAAGATCATAAAATCAAAAGATGGTTTAAATGATATCCCGGTAATTGTTATTTCAGCCGTTAAAATTCCGGAAAATCTGGAAAAGGTAAAAGAATTAGGTGTCCAGGAATTTTTTCCCAAGCCAATCGATATCAATGCATTACTAACACTTATTTCCGATATTATCTGAATTGTTTGTGCTAATCTCTTTAAAAAATTTTCTACCGGTCTTTACCTGATGTTAATTTTTTAATTTATATTGCTGCAGGATTAACTTAAACCTATCATAAGCAACCCATATTTTACGTATCGGAATTTACTCTCCGCCAGGCGGATCATGAGATCGCCCCGATAGCTATCGGGGCTAAGTTCAAAAATTTCCCTTATCATATGGGTAATTCCGTAGAGATTAAAAAAATCCAAAGTTCAAAATCCAAAGTTCAAAATAAATTCCAAACCCCAAATCCCAAGTT
>DAOVQI010000237.1 GCA_030628785.1 Bacteroidota bacterium | reverse complement strand
TTTGGTGATTAATTTATCGATAGCCCCGCCTTTTAAGGCGGGGTTTGAAAAGAAACCAACTCCCCTCCTTCAAAATTTGGGGAATTTAATAAATTTGAAAATAAAATTCCTCAAATTTTGAGGGGAGATAAACAAGCTAACTTTGTTCCCCGCCCTAAAGGACGGGGCTATTGATATTTTTTGATCTATAGTTTCTGAATAATAGAGGCTAAATATTTATATATCGAACTTACGTAAATTTAACAATTTTAGACATTTTAGGCATCTTAGGCATTATTTTTTAATATTTACATGATTTGATTTCTGAAATTTCTCACTCAACGGACCTAAAATCGTTTCGTGCGCTCCGAGAATTAAATATCCATTATCCAACAGGTTTTTATGAAAAAGATTAAATACTCTGTTTTGCAGATTAAAGTTGAAATAAATAATAACATTTCGGCACAGAATGATGTGAAATGATTCTGTTCCCAGATCCGATACGGTAACCAAATCATGAGTTAAAAAGATGGGTTTTTTCAGAAGGAAGCTTTTTATTTTCATAATATCCCTTATTTTATCGATTTCAAGGTATTTCGAATAAGGCACATCGTACACTTCGTTGTTATTAGGGTTTTGCTTCATTACTTTATCAAAGTTGTCGAGGTAAACTAAATTAAAACGGTACTTATAAATTCCCTTTTTAGCCTCTTCAATCACTGTTGCATTTAAATCAGTTCCATAAATTATGGTTTTTTCAAACATATTTAATTCATACAGCAGGATTAGCAACGAATAAACTTCCTGGCCCGTAGAACAGCCTGCGTGCCAAATTCTTATTGATTCATGATTTTTGAATTTTGGTAAGATCTCGTACTTTATGGTTTGCCATACAGGTGGATCCCGAAAGAGTTCAGTAGTGTTAACTGTAATTTCTCTAACGGTAGATTCAAGAAAATCATTATTTTCACTTATCTTCCGGATTAGGGAACTAAAATCTAACTTATTGTCATTCAGTATTTTTGTTACCCTTCGCTTCAGCGATTTGTAGGAATAATCACTTAAATCATAAGGTGATGATTTCTTAATGGCTGAAATAAAACACTTTATTTCCTGATCTGAGATCGTCATAAATCTATCATAATTAATTACTTTCGGTGAGCTTCACTCCCTGCCTGTCCGGCAGGCAGGCGTTCCGGTTCACAAATTAATCATAAAGAAAAAAGATAAAAGTTTACCCTGTGAAAGACAAAAGTTGAATAAAGAATTTTGCTTCTGAAATTACTATCAATATTGAGTCACATAAGCTCGTAAAAAATATTCTGCTCCCGAAAATTCGGGAATAGAAGTGAAAATTTAAGGTACTAATTGTACTATTGTAAATACAGGCTGATGATCTGCGTTTTCAAATTCCAGATCCTGAGTTCTTGTTCCAAGACACTTCAGGTTGGGAGATATCAGATAAAAATCAAGAATTGTTTTACTGGTTAACTCCGGGTCGTATGGTGCTTTAAGGGATCTGTTTGTTGGGATAGTTTCATCATAAAGCCAACTCCAGGTATCCGGCAAATAATTGTTTTCAATTGCAGCGAGTTGAAAATTTTCATATTCAATGTTGCGTATAAATTTTTCCGGGGTAAAGCCAGGTGGGTTTTGATTCCAATCTCCCCCTACCAGAATATAGTTACCTTGTTTGTATTCTTCTAAAATAAATTTCTTCAGGTAATTCATTTCCTGTTTTTTCAGACTACCGTCATCAAAGGCAGAGTTATGTGTGTTGATGATTAATAATTGCTTTCCGTTGGTTAATATATAACGGTTTACCAAAAAACATCTGTCGAGCATAAACAATTTCATTGGCCATGCATAATCCCCCGGGAAGTTATACCTTTCGGAAGAAACAGGGGTGAATTTACTAAGTGTTAACAGACCGGAGGTAACTTTACCCATAGGGTTTGTTGGAGGAACAGGAACAAATTTTACTAAATAATTCGTGCTGAAAGACTGAAAATAATCAGGTACGACATTGCCTATTGCTTCGGTTTCATCCACAAAATAGCTTCTTTTTGAATGGGTATCCACTTCCTGTAAAAGGATAAAATCGATACTATCATTCTTAACAAGGAAATCATTGATTTTGTCTAGATTATTAACCGTAATCTCCTTGGATGTTCTAACATGGGATCCTCCGTCATAGAAAAAGTCCATTTCTTTTCCTAAACCACCATATCCAATGTTCCAGCAAAGAAATGACAGATTCAGGTTTTCAGCATTTAAGGTATCCGGTTCATCCGATTTAAAAATCAGTATCCTTTCTTCCGGGTTATAATCGGTTAATGAGAAATACCCCAGAAAAAGACCGAAAAGGACAACCAACACAAGAATTACGAAACCAAACGTCTTTAATATTCTCATTGTATTTTCGTTACTATTCAGTCGAAACAAATCATTTAATCATTAATTCAAATTGCAGCCGATTTAATTGGAATAGTGGAATATTGGAAGAATGGAAATATGGAGTATTGAATAAATAAAGCAAATATTCCTTTTAACATTATTCCAAAATTCCATTGTTCCATTATTCCGTCTATCAAAGATTTTGACAACAGATTATATCTCCCTACCTTAACAACCATATTGTACTGATTAGTTACGTATTTTCATATTTATTGTTAAAGTTAAATATATTACCTTAGAATTCAAATTCAATAATTTTTAACAGAAAATCACAAGAAATTTTTTGGGATGATCGGGAATAATCTTATATCTTTGAATTTATCAAATTCCGGATCTCATGAAATTTGGCGTTGTTATTTTCCCTGGTTCAAATTGTGACCATGATATGATCTATGTCTTGCGAGAGATCATGGCGCAGGATGTTGTTGAATTATGGCATAAAACCACTGACCTGCAAAACGTTGATTCAGTTGTCTTACCAGGGGGATTCTCTTATGGTGACTATTTAAGATCAGGAGCTATAGCCAGGTATTCTCCCATAATGGACAAAGTAATTGAATTTGCAAAAAATGGAGGATTTGTGTTTGGAATTTGTAATGGCTTTCAAATATTATGCGAGTGCGGCCTTTTACCCGGTGCCTTGCTGCACAATTCAAACCAAAAATTCGTATGTAAAAACATCTATATCCTGCCTGATAATAATCATTGTGCCGTTAATTCCAGCCTTGATTTATCAAGAGCTCTCAAAATACCCATTGCTCACGGAGAAGGAAGATATTTTGCTCCTGATTCGGATCTGATAAAAATGCGTCAAAATGACCAAATTTTATTCCGGTATTGTAATGATCTTGGCTTAATTACCGAAGAAGCAAATCCAAATGGATCGGTAGAGAATATTGCGGGAGTATGTAATGAGACAAAGAATGTTTTTGGAATGATGCCTCATCCGGAACGTGCTGCCGATGATGAACTTGGGAACACTGATGGCAGATTGGTTTTTGAGTCGCTTCTCCGTATAATGGAAGAAAAGAGAGTTAGTAGTTATAATTAATTTTCAATAAACAAGCAACACGCAACCAACATACACGATGCTTGTTAAAGAAAGATTTGGTGAAATCATTCTGTTGTTGTTATTCCTGGCAGGGGCCATTCTGATTGTAAATTTCAGGAGTTCAAAAAAAGGTTTAGAACATTATTCCGAATCAAGGTACGATTCAATCGATGTGGTTCATTACATCGTTAGTCTCGATATCCTGGATTTTGAAAAGGAAGAAATTTCCGGCATTACAGATCTGCAGATCGTTTTAAAAAAGGATAATCTGGACGAAATAGTTATCGATTTGCTTTCCTTTGTCGTTGACTCAATCTGGATCGACGAAATTAATATTAACAATTATTCCTATAATGGTTCCATAATTAAGATTCCACTGGATACCGGTTTACCAAAAGGATCAGCAGTACTTATCTCCGTTTTTTATCATGGAAATCCCTCACGGGATCCGGGTTGGGGTGGATTTTATTTTGGTGAAGGGTATGCATATAACATGGGTATAGGAATGAGATCAAATCCGCATAGTTTCGGCAGATCCTGGTATCCATGTATGGATAATTTTGTTGATCGTGCCACATACGATTATTTCATAACGGTCAAACAGGGATTAACCGTTGTTTGTTCGGGGACTTTAGCTGAAATTTTTGAAAACAAAAATGGCACAATTACATATCACTGGAATTTACGGAATAGCATTCCTGCTTATCTTTCATCGGTTTCAGTTTCTGACTATATAGCTTTAACTGATACATTAAAAGGAATCCGGAGAGCCATCCCTTCCTGCATTTATGTTAAACCAACAGATAGTTTACGTGCAATACAGTCTTTTAGGAATTTAAGTAAGTACCTTGAAGCTTTTGAGTACATGTTTGGTCCGTATGCGTGGGAAAGAATCGGCTTTGTATCCGTTCCTTTTATGGGTGGGGCAATGGAACATGCAACGAATATAGCTATTTCAGAATCGGCAATTAACGGAACATTAGACTTTGAAATGCTTTTTGTTCATGAATTTGCGCATAGCTGGTTTGGAAACCTGGTTACATGCAGAAGTGCTGAGGATATGTGGTTAAATGAGGGGTGGGCAAGTTATTGTGAAGCCCTTTTTAAGGAATATTATTACGGTAAACAACCATTTAAAGATTATGTGAGGGGAAACCATAAAAAGGTTTTAAGCAGAACCCATATTCGTGACAAAGGTTATCGTTCCGTTTATGGAATCCCGTGTGAATTTACATACGGAAGCACTGTATATGATAAAGGTTTTGATGTTGCTCATACATTACGGGGGTACCTGGGGGATAAGCTTTTTTTCACCAGTCTTAAAAAATATTTTAAATATTTTGCATTTCAGGATGTCTCTACCAAATTGTTTAAAGATTTTTTAATGATGGAAACAGACCTGGATCTAACCGATTTCTTTAATACATGGATATATTCCCCGGGATTTCCTCACTTTTCAATTGATTCATTTTTAGTTACTAAGACTGAAAAAGGATTTGAAACTGAGGTATTTGTCCGGCAAAAGCTAAAGGGGACAGATGATTATGCATACTCCAATAAGGTAGAAGTAACATTCATGGATGAACATTGGTATGCTCTTACCAAAATGATTGAGTTTTCCGGGGAAACCGGATCGCAATTATTCCGTTTGCCTTTTGAGCCAACTTTGGTATTGCTCGATCTGGAAGAAAAGATATGCGATGCGACTACGGATAATTACAAAATTATCAGATCCGGGGGAAAGTATGAATTTGAAGAAACTTATTTTGAAATGCAGGTAGATGACATGAAAGATTCTGCTTTTATCAGGGCTGAATTTAACTGGGTCGCTCCGGATAGTTTCAAAAGACCTGCAAAGGAAATCATTATGTCAAATTCACAATATTGGAAAATCGAAGGAATATTCCCAGATGGTTTTAATGCCGGAGGGATATTTTTTTATGACTTACCGGAATTTTCAATGAAAAGTTGGGTTGATTCAATTTTCAATGGCAGCCCTTATACAATGGTATTATTATACCGTAGTGGTCCGGGTGAAAATTGGGAGGAACATATATTCAGACAAGAAGGGAATGAATATTTTGGCAAATTTGTTATAGACAGTCTCCGTTCGGGTGAATATACCTTAGGTTTTTTGGAAACATATAATCCGCTTAGCGAGTGAAAACTATATTTTTTTTACTGATATTAATATAATCATGGCAATCATAAACATCTTTTTTCTAAGCAAATAAC
>DAOVQI010000068.1 GCA_030628785.1 Bacteroidota bacterium | reverse complement strand
GGAGATTATCAAATGCTGCTTGCCGGTGAAGTATTCCGGAGTAAATACCGGAACAGTTTCGAAAATCCTGAGCCAATGATACCAAATAAAGTAACAGAGATTGAATTTGATCTGCGGGACAAATGTCATACCTTTCTGAAAGGGCACAGGATCATGGTGCAGGTTCAAAGTACCTGGTTTCCCGTGATCGACCGGAATCCACAGAAGTATGTGGATATTTATCATGCAAAGGAGGAGGATTTTCAAAAAGCGGTTCATACTGTTTATCGTTCAAAGGAATTCCCTTCACACTTAAAAATTAAGGTGATAGAGTTACATTCTATTAGAAGGTAATTTTACAATTCATCGCTTTGAGCCAGGTACTGAAATTCCTGTTGAGGTTTATAGCAGCGAATTTTTCAATATCAGCAAAACAGACGAAGAACTTTCAATTGTATGTTCTGGTTTATTGAAAGCACTCTTTCATAAATATGTCAACCCGCAAACACTATCCAGGGGAGCATCAAATATCAATTATTATTAATGGTGTGGAAATGGAAAAAGTTTCTTTTGAGCTAATAAACTAAGCAACCTTCCAGCATCTCCTCCCAAAGGGATGCTTTTGGCACACTATTCCACTACTCCATTCTTATACTATTCCATTACTCCAATATTCCATTCTTCCATCATTCCATCTTTTAAATACATATTTTATTGAAAATTAGATGTATTATACGGATATTAGCAGTAGAAAATTTCTACAACCAATGAATACATTGGAATGGACTTTGAACGTTACAGATGTCTGAGTTTTGACTGCTACGGAACGCTGATTGACTGGGAGTCCGGGCTTTTGTCGTCCCTTCGTCCTCTTCTTAACCATCACAGGGTGGAGGTTTGTGACAGAGAGCTTTTAGAGTTATATGCTCAGCATGAGGCAAAAATCGAGGCAGCGGAATATCGTCCGTATAAGGAAGTACTGCGTGAGGTACTCCGTGAACTTGGCAAAAGTTTCAATTTTTCGCCTACTTCGGATGAATTAGAAAATTTCTCCGTCTCAGTGAAGAACTGGCCACCTTTTGCAGATTCAGGAGATGCGCTGCGTGCATTGCAGACAAAATATCGACTAATTATCTTGTCAAACATCGACGATGATCTCATCAAATACTCGGCAAAGCTACTTGACGTCGACTTCGACGAGATTTTCACAGCGCAACGGATAGGTGCATATAAACCGTCACTTAGAAATTTCCAATATCTGATAAAAAATGCAGGAGTTCCACAGGATCAGGTTCTTCATATTGCTCAAAGTTTGTTCCATGACATTGCGCCGGCTAAACAGCTTGGTTTTTCAACGGTCTGGGTAAATCGACAGAAGGGTATGGAGGGTTTTGGGGCAACTCCTCCGGCAGAAACAGAGCCCGATCTGGAAGTCCCTGATATGAAAAAACTTGCCTTCCTGGCAGGAGTAATCTGATTAGGTTTTCGTAAAAAGAAGAAATCTTATGGAAAAAATCTTGTTCTGGATATACTTAGCTAATGCTGTACTGTTAATAAGCCATGAAATCGATTCTGCCTATTGGAAAGAGTGGGATCTGTTTAAATTACCAGGCGGTATAACCGGGTTTCTGATTATTCATTTTCCTTTACTATTCTTTATACTGTATGGATTGATCCTGGTATTTCAACAATCTTTTGCAGGATTGATATTCTCCCTGATCTTAAGTTTTGGGGGATTGTTTGCATTTACAATACATATGTATTTTATCAGGAAAGGACGGAAGGAATTTAAAGTACCAATCTCTTTGTTTATATTGTTTTCCACATTGATTGTATCCGTTGTTCAGGCTGCGATTACTTTGTATTTACTGGCTATCTGAGATCATAATATAAGATATTTTACATACACATATGAGATTGAGTAGAGTTGAATTCGCTGTGATGAATAGTTCTGTCAGAAGATTGATCCTGAAATGGATTGAATTTCGACTTTTTAGTAGTTTTTTGAAAAAACATAGTGTAAGTATAACAGGTGGCGTTATTCTTGACGCTGGATGTGGTTCTGGATATAGCACAAAGCTAATTGGAGCTCGATATAACCCAAGAGAACTTGTAGCCTTTGACATAATGCCTGAACAAATTGAGCTTGCTAATAGAAGATATGGGAGAGCGCGGTTTTTTGTTGGGGATGTTACGGAAATAAATTCACCTTCAGATAAATATGATGCTGTTTTTGTGTTTGGGGTATTACACCACATCCCCGAGTGGGAAAGAGCACTTCGAGAAATCCATCGGGTATTAAAACCTGGTGGACATATGTTGATAGAAGAGGTGGATAAAAAAGGAGTAGATTTTGTAGAAAAGTATCTGCATTTTTCTCATCCTAAAGAATCGAGATTTTATTGGACACAGTTCGTTGAGGAATTACAAACAGCTGGTTTTGATATTATTAAGGATTCAAAGATTATTTTTAATATTTTCCATGCCTATTTATGTATGAAGCCTGTTACCAATGGCAGATAACAAGTCTCTGTCGGGAGCGCCGATCTCTTTGTGGCAAGCTCCGTTTTTTATTATCGGAGAGAAGAAAACACACAAGCCAATGTCAGGGTTAGCATTCAAAATAATGACAATCATTATGTCTATCAGAAAGATATTCAGGAACATTAAAGAGGAAACTGAATTAGCCAGGATTAATACCGGAGATTATATTCTGGATTTTGGATGTGGCCCTGGTTTTAACGCTATTCCGGCAGCCCAAAAGGTTGGAGATGAAGGAAAAGTTTTTGCGCTTGATATTAATCCAAGAGCAATAGAAATCGTAATGAAAAAGAAAAGAAAACATAATTTAACAAATATCCATACCATTCTCTCTGATTGTGATACAAGACTTAAAAGCCAGAGTATTGATGTTGTTTATTTACATAACACATTTCCTATGATAAAGAACAAAGAAAATGTGTTGGATGAATTATACCGTGTTCTGAAAGTAAATGGAAAATTATCTTATATGAGCCGAACCTTGTCACGTATTGCAGGTCGCAACCCAAAAATTGATGACGATTTAAGAAAATACCTGGAACATGAAAATAAATTCAAGGTAATTAAAGAACAAAACAAACATTTTGTATTTGAGAAAATAATAAAAACATAGCTTCGCAAATTTACCCTGTGAAATAAATCGAAGATTTAATGCGAAGCATTATTTCACAGGGCTGGCGGAGAGTAAATTCCGATACGTATTAATTAAGCAATGAATAAAGTTATTAAAATAATAATGTTAGTTTCAATGACTTATATAACAATTTTTACACAAAATATCTACTGTCAAAGTGAATATTCTCTTTTTCAAAAGAAATATCAAAATATATTAATTAACCATCCGGAACCACTTGAAGATATTGATGGAGATGGATTGAATGATAAAAAAGAAGTTTTTTATGGAACAAATCCAAAAACCACAGATAGCGATGGAGATGGGCTTGATGATTATTTAGAAATTTTCAAATATCATACCGATCCATTAAATTCCGACTCTGATGGGGATGGTTTAGAGGATTCGGTTTGGACTGAACGGTTTGAGTATTCCTATACAATTAAAGTAATTGCAAAAGTTGGTGAGCCTTTCAATGTTTCTAAAATGGGAACATTTTTTTTTGATGCCAGAATTATAAAATCCATTGATAAGCAAGTACTTATTGAATACATAGTATACCCTTTTGCTGAACCTTATATTGTTCCTTTAAAATTCTCAGATCATCCAAGTGAAGTAAAAAAATATTTAGAAACTGATAATGTCACTAAAATCGAAGAAAAACAATTAGAAGAAATATTACAAGTTGTTAAAGGAGCTAAATCTGACTTTGAAAAGATTTATAGAATGATCAAATATGTCAGAAAAAATTTCAAGCTAAAAGATGAACTTTTCGCTCAAAGCGAGCCTTTTATGGAGTTCAAATTTGAAAAAGGAAAAATAACTCCTATTCATCAAGACTGGTCACCTAAAATACTATATCAAAAGTATAACATTGATTCTATTTTGGAATTGAATTGTTTTGTACAAGATATGGTAAAATATAAATCAAGAGGTGCCTGTGGTTCAACTGCTACCCTTATGGCTGGACTTTTAAGAAGTATTGGAATTCCTTGCCGTATCAAACAGAGTTTTCCGTTAGCTACTAACAAAGATTCGGTACAGGTAAAACTACTTAATAACATCACCAATTCGCAATTAAAAGAAAAGTTTAATAAGGGTATTTCAGGAGATAATCATTTTTTGAATGAAGTCTATTTAAACGGACATTGGATAGACCTTGATAATTATAGAATTGGTAAAAGTTGGATTGTTTTTCCGTTTCTTAAATCAATTCATTTTATAAACTGGCATGAAGTAGATTTTGCTAATAAATGGGATTCCTGGTGTATATTTTCACCAAAAAATGGAAAAGCATCACTAAATTTACGTTTTAAGGCGTATCAAACAATATCAATTATTGAACAGTATCCAAAATATACTCGAATAATACCGTCGGAAAATAGTGATTTCAAACAAGACACTCCCGCGGACGCGGACAAACCACACCGCTGAACTAAGCCGTTAGGTCAATACTATGCAAAACAAGGGAGTAATTCAATGACTTAATTCAAGAAAAAGCTTTATATTAATTCCGGATGTCAACTTGTTAACCCTGACAGAGGTTCTCTGTCAGGGTTTTTTATTTTAGCCACCACTATTTAGAATGAATATAAATTATACGTCTTTTATAAAAATGTTGAAAATCACTGGGTGAGTTTTAAAGGAAATTGGTATAAACTTAATGGAAAGGTATATGGTTATTATTAACCCGGGTGTTGCATAAAATCATTGTTTTAATTCTACAAATAGATTAACAATAATCAAAAATTACTTCGGATTAAAAAAGAAGAACAAAAAATGGATAAAAAAATTTCCAAAGAAGCCAATATACTTTATGTCGATGATAATCCTATGAATCTGAAAAGTTTTGAAATTGAACTGAAGAAGTTATATAATATCTTCCTGGCAGAGTCGGCAACAGAAGGATTGGACATATTGAAGAGTAACAAAATACATGTACTTGTAACCGACCAGCGAATGCCTGAAATGACAGGGATTAAGTTGCTTGAAATAGTATCGGAGAAGTATCCCGGGGTAATGAGGATTGTTCTCACAGCATATGATGATTCGGAAGCAGTAATCGATGCCATAAATAAAGGCAGGGTACACAGCTACCTATTGAAGTCGTTGGATATGGCTGAAGTAAAAAACGCTATTAAAAACGCATTGGATACTTATTTTCTCCGTGAGGAAAATAAACAATTAATGACAGAACTTACGAGGATAAACAAAGCATTAAGGAACCGTACATCAGGACTTGAGAAAGAGATTTCAAAACGCAGGCGTGTTGAGGAGGCAATGAGAAAACATCATGAGCAACTGGAAGATCTTGTTAAAGAACGAACAAAGGAACTGGAAAGCAAGAATGAACAGCTTACGAGGGAAATTGCTGAACACAGGCAAACAGAAAAAGAATTAAAGCAAAGTGAGGAAAGATATTCACTTGCCGAGCGTGCTTCAGGAATTGGTAGTTGGGACAGGGATATCAAAACCGGGGATCTTAAATGGTCAGATACCATAGAGCCATTATTTGGATTTAAAAAAGGGGGATTCGAAAAAACACATGAAGCCTTTTTGAAAGTGGTTCACCCTGAAGACAGGCAATTTGTTATTGATTCTGTTAATGCCTGTATTGAGGAGGGTAAAGAATATAAAATTGAACACCGCATTGTTTGCCCGGATGGTTCTATTAAGTGGGTGTTGGAAACAGGTGATGCGATTCGCGATGAATACGGAAATGCGATAAGAACGCTTGGCGTGGTAATGGATATTACCACGCGCAAACAGGCTGAGGAAGAACTAAAGCTGAATGAAGAACGCCTTGAGGCGCTATTAAAGTTAAACCTGATGAAGGATGTAACAGAGAGAAAGCTTTGCGATTTTGCCCTTGAAGAATGTGTCAGACTAACACGAAGTAAGGTTGGATATTATCATTATGTGAATGAGGATCAGAGAACAATAAGGCTCTTTTGCTGGTCGAAAGATGTTTTAAAGCAATGCACTGCCGGGAAAACACCCCATTACCCGATAGATGAAGCAGGAGTGTGGGCGGATTGTATCAGGTTAAGACAACCGGTGATCCATAATGATTACCTGAATCTTCCTGACAAGAAAGGTCTTCCTGATGGACATTTCCCTGTCAACCGGCATATGAGTGTTCCGGTTTTCGAAGAGGGTAAAATTGTCGCTGTAGTAGGTGTAGGCAATAAGGAAGAACATTACGACCAATCTGATGTACGGCAGCTTTCTCTGTTTATGAATAATATGTGGGAGATTCTGAAACGTAAAAAAGTGGGGGAGGCTTTGGTGGAAGCCGAGGAACAAAGCCGGTTATTGCTGGAATCAGCAGGTGAAGGTATTTTTGGTGCGGATCTGGATGGAAGGATAACCTTCCTCAATCCTGCAGCAGCCAAAATGCTCGGTTACTCTGCCGATGAACTGATAGGCCAGCCTGTTCATGAACGCATCCATCATTCCTGTTCTAATGGCAGCCCTCATCCTAAAGAAGATTGTCCCATGTTTTCGACTTTTACCAAAGGATCCATCCATCATGTAGATAATGAAGTGCTTTGGCGTAAGGATGGGACAAACTTCTTTGTTGATTATACCAGTACCCCTGTCAGGAAAAATGGCAAACTTGTTGGTACGGTCGTAACATTCATGGACATTACCGCGAGCAAACATACTGCTGAGGAATTGGAAAAAGCCAGGGAAGCCGCGGATGCCGCAAACCGTGCCAAGAGTGAATTCCTGGCTAATATGAGCCATGAGATCAGAACCCCGATGAATGCTGTAATAGGATACGCAGACTTACTGACACAACTGGTTTCAGAAGAGACTCAAAGAAATTACCTGGACTCTATAAAAACAAGCGGAAGAAGTTTGATGAAACTAATCGATGATATCCTTGACCTGTCAAAAATTGAAGCCGGTAAGCTTGAACTTCAATTCGAGTTTGTAGATACGTATTCATTTTTTGAAGAAATGGAACATATCTTTTCCTTTCAAATTACTGAAAAAGGGTTGGATTTCATTGTTAATATCACTTCCGGTACACCACGTGGATTATACATTGATGAAATCCGGGTTCGTCAAATATTGTTGAATCTTTTGGGAAATGCAATAAAATTCACAGAGAAGGGACATATTAAACTTTCCGTATGGCCGGAAAATCCTCAAGTGGTAGAATACAGCAAGAATAAGATTGAAGAATATGTTGATTTAATGATTGAAGTTGAGGATACCGGAATTGGTATTTCAGGGGAATCAGGGGAGGCAATTTTTAGATCGTTTCAACAACAGGAAGGGCAAAGTACAAAAAAATACGGTGGAACAGGTTTGGGTCTTACCATTACCAAAAGGCTGATCGAATTGATGAACGGAACAATATCGGTTACTTCCGAACTCAATAAAGGGAGTACGTTTAAAATTGTCATTCCTGATGTACCTTTTTTAAGGGACTTTGAGCAAATAGATCAGGACTTATTCATTGATACCGGCACCATTATTTTCGATGAAGCTACTTTATTGGTTGTCGATGACGTGGAGCACAACAGAAAATTTTTAATGGATGCTTTAAACGGTACCGCATTAAAAGTTTTTGAAGCGGAAAATGGTGAACAAGCATATAATCTTGCCAGGGAGATTATTCCTGATATCATAATTATTGATATCAGAATGCCGGTTATGGACGGATTTGAATTTTTGAAATTGATCAAAAGCGATAAAAGGTTGAAACACATACCGGTTATTGCCTATTCTGCTTCTGTAATGAAATCGCAGAAAGAGAAAATTTCGCATAGTGATTTTGCCGGTTTTTTAATAAAACCTGTTCAAATAATCGAATTATATCTTGAATTAATGAACAATTTATCCTATCAAACCATCAAAACAGATCAATCCCCTGAAACAGGGTTGCCGGAAAAGGATCTTTCAACCTCAGCCATCGAAAATCTTCCGAATATTATCGAAATACTTGAAACGGAATTGAAAGATAAGTGGGAAACCTTCTCTAAAAAACAACCCATGAACGATGTGAAAGAATTTGGAAAGAAAATAATTGCGCTGGGAGAAAATAATTCAGCTAAAATAATTACGGATTATGGGAAAAATCTTGTAAATGCTACTGAAGCCTTTGACATAAATACCATTTTACATTTGCTTAAAAAGTATCCTAAACTAATTGAAAAAATCAAGGGATATATAAAGTCAAAATAACCAGATAAACCTGATAAAATGAATAAAACTGAACCCCCGGAATTTAATATCCTGATCGTAGATGATAATCCGAAAAACCTGCAGGTTTTGGGTAAAACACTCGAGCAGGAAAATTACAGGATAGAATTTGCCATCGATGGAAAAACCGCCTTGGAGTGGGTAGAAAACCTGGATTTCGATCTGATACTTTTAGACATTATTATGCCCGAAATGGACGGTTTTGAGGTTTGTAAGAAGATAAGATCGGATCCAAAAAAGAAGGATATCCCTGTTATTTTTCTGACTTCCGAAACCAATAAAGAAAGTATTTTAAAAGGATTTGAGCTTGGAGCCCGTGATTATGTTACAAAACCATTCAATACAAAAGAGCTCCTGGCAAGGGTAAAAACCCACCTGGAACTGGAGTATAGTAAAGAACAACTTCAATTGCTTAATCGTGGTCTCGAAGAAAAGGTAGAGGAAAGAACCGGGGAGCTAAGGGACGCTATCGAAAAACTTAATCTGGCAAATGTTAAACTTTTAGACCTGGACAAGGCCAAATCGGAATTTCTTCACATAATCAGCCATGAGATCAGGACATCTCTCAACGGAATTATAGGCCCTGTTCATTTATTAAAGGATCAGGCCGGTTCAAATGATCTCAGGGAATTAATAAAAATTCTGGATTTTTCCGTCTCCCGGCTGGAACGATTTTCGTATGATGCATTGTTGATCACAAGGTTAAGAACAGAAAAGGATAAAATTTACAGGCATAAGATTTCACTTAAAGATGTTATTGATTCAGGCATAACGGATGTAACTGATCTTTTAAAGGGAAAAAGTATTCAGATAAAGACAGACGAGATTTCTGAACCTGTATTTGTCATGGGTGAATTTGAGTTGCTCAAAACCTGTTTCGTAAAAATCCTGGAAAATGCCGTTAAGTATTCTGATGAGCAAGGACAAATCGAATTAAAAGTTGCACAGAGCGACCGGTTCGTAACCTGTGAAGTTGTTGACTACGGGAAGGGATTTTCACAGAAAGCAATGAGTAAATTATTTGAACTTTTTTCATCCGGTGAGGAATTTATTAACCAAAATCTTGGACTGGGTCTTGCCCTTGCAAAACTGATAATGGATGCTCATTCAGGTAAAATTGAAATCGCAAATAACGAACAGGGGGGCGCTTCTGTAAAATTAATTTTTAATATATATGGAAGAAATTAGTAAAAATGAGATTAAAACTGAATTCTCTGTTTTAATTGTTGATGATAACCCTAAAAACCTTCAGGTGGTGGGAAATTTTTTACAGAATGAAGGTTTTAAGGTTGAATTTGCCGTCGATGGAATTTCAGCCCTGGAATGGGTTAATCAACAAAGTTTCGATCTTATTCTTTTAGATATCATGATGCCTGAAATGGATGGGTTTGAAGTGTGTAAGAGCATAAAAAGCGATCCTGAAAAACAACATATTCCAATTATTTTTCTGACTTCCAAAACTGAAACTGAAAGTATTGTTAAAGGCTTCGAGCTTGGAGCAGTCGATTATATTTCAAAACCCTTCAATAAGAATGAATTGTTAGCCAGGATTTCAACCCAGGTTGCCCTGAAAAAATCACGGGATAAAATAAATCAATACCTGAAAGAACTGGAATATAAAAATAAGTTAATAACATACAGTATAAACTACGCTCAGTATTTACAAAATGCAGTTTTAAATACAAATGAAAATATTTCGGAAAAACTACCTGAATATTTATATTTATATAAACCGAAGGACATTGTCAGTGGTGACTTTTACTGGTCATATTCTATGGGTGACCTTCAGCTCCTTGCCTTAATGGATAGCACCGGACATGGTGTGCCGGGTGCTTTGATGAGTATACTGGGTTTAACCCTGCTGAATGAAACCGTAAAGAAAGAACAGATCATCCAGCCAAATGAAATATTAAACCGTTTGCGTAACAAGATAATTGAAGCATTGGGTTCAAAAGGAGTTTCCCATGAAGTACGCGATGGTATGGATGCTGCAGTAATTTTGCTGGATTTCCGGAACAATACCCTGCAATTCTCTGGAGCGAATAATCCGTTATACCTGGTCAGGGACCATGAATTGATAAAATACAAAGGAGACAGGATGCCTGTAGGCTATTATGAAAGAATGACCGGTTTTACAAACCGGGAAATCCGTCTCCGGAAAGGTGATATGATCTACCTGTCCTCCGATGGTTTCGCCGATCAGTTTGGCGGTAAGGAAGGAAAAAGATTTAAATCCGGTTCACTCAGCAAGCTTCTTCTGGATATCCATCAAAAATCAATGAAGGAACAACAGGAAATCCTCTCCCAAACCTTTGAGGAATGGAAAGGCGGTCTTGAACAGATCGACGATGTGACCGTGCTGGGGATCCGGATAAAATAGAAAAAACCGGTAATAAAGATTTACCTCAATATTACCGGTATTTAATTTTAAAGTTAATCTATCCTTGGCCGGGATCTACAAGATCTCCATCACCCCCTTCAGGAGGAGGAGGAGGATCATCACCACCCCTGACTTTAAAAAGTTCATTTACACTTAAAATTGTGAAATCATTCTTTTCAACGATTTCGTCTGCCTGATAACGTAAAGTTTTCATTTTTAAAGAGTTTAATTTTTTCCTACTCTGTTAATAGCTTTTCGGAATCCGCTG